>JBEBCV010000112.1:0-11374 GCA_041157505.1 Chloroflexota bacterium
TACATAGATCAAATATGGAATGGGTACGACCACCAATGTCCACAGGATGATGTTAAGCAAATACGCCTGATGATTCTTTTCTTCATCTTCAAAGATGGGCGGTTTGAATAATTTCTTAATTGAATTCATCCTGCCTTCACTTTCGCAGCTTTCTTGCATCCCCATCCCGCATGGTCACGCCAATGGCATCCAAATGTTCCAGCAATGCCTGTACGTATTTTCTGGTCGTGCTCAACATGTCGCGTACTTCCGCCAGGGTGATCTGTCCCTGTTCTTTGATGGTTGTTTCGATGCGCCCCACCATCTCGTCATAATCGGATTTGCGGAAGATGACATCTTGTGAAACTGGCATCAACTCGCCCATTTCGATCAGGGCATTGACAACTTCCTCGCCTGCCTCGGAATGACATTCTTTGATGCTTGGGGTGGCATAAGGATTCGTCTCGAACTTACGCCTCAATGCCTGGGCTTTGACCTGATTCTCCCCATCAAACCGGATCTCATGCCCCAACTTGGATACCACTCCGCGTTCATCGAGTAATGAGTAATGAGCCACAAGGTATGCAATGACAGCATTAAAGACCTTGGGCGCGAGCTTGAGTTTGCTCTTCAATTCTTCACGCGAGATCCCCCGTCGTAACGGATATTGCTTATGATAGGCTTCGACCATCCCCTGAATCGTGTTTTGTAAATTGTTCCAGTAGGGGAGCGCTGCCACAAGTGCATCGGGTTTCTCAGAATTTTCCAACCGAATGAGTTGACCATTCTTCAATACTTCTTCCAATGCCTCTGCTGCTGCAGCCGACTCCAACCGTGATTTGCTGATCACTTCTTTGATGGGGGCAATTTGCAATGCAACCGCCGCCTCAAAGAGGACATCGGCAGGTGAACCTTGCGCAAGAGACTCAAGCGATTTAATTATATCTGCATCGAACCGCTTGTGCCTGCCTTTGGGCTGATGGTCGATCACGGCTCCGCCGCCCAGGGTTTCACCTGGAGAGGGTCTGCGAAGGATGTAACGGTCGCCGCGCAGGGCAACAATGGGGTCGCGAAGTTCCAATTGCACCCAGCCTTCTTCACCGGCATTGATCTCTTCTGCCCCAAGCAATCGTAGTGTAGCAACTGTCTCACTTGCACCGACAAAGAATTTCACTTCATCGCCATGAACCAGAGATTTGCGAATATCTTTGAGCGCTTTGAAGCGGGCATCAATACGGCGTGTGGCTTGATACTGCCCGGTATGGGCGAGCACATCGCCGCGGCGGATCTGCTCCATATCCACACCCGAGATATTGACGGCTGTCCGTGAACCGGGAACTGCACTGTCTGCTTTTTTCTTATGGGTCTGCAAGCCGCGAATGCGTCCTTGCATGCCGCTTGGCAAGATTTCCACTTCATCGCCCACAGACAAATGTCCATCTCGCAGCGTACCTGTAACGACAGTTCCAAATCCGCTCATGGTAAAGACACGGTCGATCGGCAATCTCGGACGGTTTAGGTCTGGGCGGGCTGGTTTTTCTTGTAATATTTTTTCGAGGGCATGGGTGAGTTCTTTAAGACCTGTCCCTGTTCTGGCAGAGACACGCAAAATGGGTGCATCTTTGAGGACGGTTCCGCTTACAGCGAAGCGAATGTCTGCTTCAACAAGGTCAAGCCAACTTGAGTCTGAAGCGAG
Organism: Chloroflexota bacterium; assembly: GCA_041157505.1. Taxonomy (GTDB): domain Bacteria; phylum Chloroflexota; class Anaerolineae; order Anaerolineales; family Villigracilaceae; genus Villigracilis. The sequence goes on from JBEBCV010000112.1 coordinate 1,676, forward strand.
ATCGGTCTTGGTCAACACGATCAGCCCGGCGGGAATCTGCAATAAATCCAGAATTGCCAGATGTTCCTTTGTTTGCGGCATGATGCCTTCATCTGCGGCGATCACAAGCAGAACAGCGTCAATGCCGCCTACGCCTGAGAGCATGTTCTCAATGAAGTCTCGATGACCAGGCACATCTACAATGCCGATCTCTTCGTCGTTCGGAAGGTTCAACCAGCCGAAACCTAGTTCAATGGTCATCTCGCGGGCTTTTTCTTCTTTGAGCCGGTCTGGGTGTGTACCTGTCAACGCTTCAATAAGCGTGGACTTTCCGTGATCAACGTGACCTGCTGTACCTATAACTCTCATATTTCAATTTAACCATACTTTGTAAACTGCTACAGAGTTTGTAATGTAGTTCACTGGACAAAGAAAAAAGTGGAGACCATACGATCTCCACTTTTTGAGTATCTGCATCCGTCGGTTGTTATTTCTTTGTTGTTTTTTTGCCGTGCCCCATGATACGTTGATAGGATGTCATCCATTCATGAACAACGTTCATCAATTCTTGTAATTGTTTTTCGGAGGCGTCGGTCGTCTGGTGCAGTTGGTCTTGAAGAACTTGCGAAACCTCATTAAGGGCTGTGATGCTGCTTTCGTATTTACCAACTTCCTTGCGAATATCTCGGAAGGACTCTTCGGACGAAAGGCTGTAGCCGGTCCAGCGTTTTTGGTCATCGGCTTTGAAACTGATCCATTCCTGACGCAGGCGTTCTTCAGCAAGGCGCTGCATTTCGGTCACTTCGTTGATGCGGCGCTCCAACTTGTTGTTGAGATCCATGTAGGTATCTTGCGCCTTCTTCGCATTGCGCAAGGTTTCATCCAACTTTTGAATTTGCTGGTCGAGCGTTTCGGCTTCTTTTTGGAAGGAAACAAACCTCTCCTGCCATTCTTTCCAGCCTCGATCTCGATCCACTTGGGCAATACGTTGTTGATCCAGGAAGGCAGCTTGGGCTTGTTTGCGTTCCAATTCAGAGGCGAGTAACTCCGTAATTCGGCTTTCGATATTGCGAATGGTATCGCTTTGGATCGTGGATTTTTCGCGGTTCTCATCAATGCGTTTGCGTAGGGCGGTCAACTCACCTTGCATATCTGCAATACGTTTTAGATCATTTTTCCGTGTTTCATCTGCAGCCTGGATCGAAAGTTTCACATCTTCGTTCGAGCGTTTGGAATCCTCAACAGTCGTTTTGAAATCGGCTATATTCGATAACACCCGTTGAATTTCGTTGGTGCGTTCCTTCAATTGCTTTTTGATGTCCGCAATGTCGGTGTTGACCTTTAACTGGTTAATGGTTTTGGCGATTTCGGTCAATTCGGCTTGAAATTCTTTTGTGGTATCGCGTTCTGAGCGAGTGTGGGCTTTATCCACATCTTCGATCATTTTTAGCAATTCCGTCCGCTGTTTGCCTATGAGGGTTTCGAATTGATCAACCCGTTTTGTGGCGGGTGTAAGCTCAGTTACCTGTTTGCTGAGAGCTTTGATCTGTTTTGAAACGACATCAACCGTAGATTCAAAGGAGGCTATACTTTCTTTCAACGAGACAAGGGCATCCTTGGTTTCGCGTTGTTGTTTATCCAAAAATTCAAGGCGTTTTACGATCTGTTCAAATTCCATAAGGGCTCCGTAGTGTTAAATTATACCCTCTTGCAAAATGGGACGATTTATTGGGCAAGATGTTCGAATAAAACAGGCAAGCTGGAGAGGAATGGTTGAAGGATCTGTGGAAAAAGTCCCATGAGGAAGATGCCAAGTACACCGATTCCCAACATGCCCATTTGAACCCAGGATTCATTCATCTCCCATTTTGTGTCTTCACCTGCCATAACAAAAGCTGCCATTGTGCGAACTGCAGCGACCAGCAACCCCAACAGCCCAAGGAAAACCCAGAATGAAGCGGTCAGCGACTGGATGGATAATTCCTGCCAGAGCGCCAACCGCGAAGGAAAACCCGCCAGAAGAGGGAAACCCGCGACAGAAAGATGTGCGATCACGATAGCACCAGCTGCGAACGGATATTTACGAGCCAACCCTTGTGCATCACTGAATTTGAGCAGATATGCTTTCCGTTTGATGATGGAGAGTGCCAGCGCCCAAACACTCAACTCCAACCCGCGTGGAATGAGGGTGAGAAAGATAATATTTACGATTTCAGAAGACCGTAGACCGAGTGCGACCAACAACAAACCTGTTTCCGCGATGGCAGCGTAACCGAGTATGCGTCCAAGGTGGCGTTGCAACGCGCCAAAGATGCCACTGGTCGCCGTCATGATGACTCCTGCAAAGAGGATGGCATTGGCGATCTGAGGGGTGTTATGGAGCCACGTATAACGGTCCAGAAAGCCGAGCGCGAAGATGGTGGTGAAGGTGGGTAATGCCCAAAGGAGGAACCCAGTTGCGTAAGGCATCGTTTCTTCCATCAACTGCGGGATCCAATTGTAGAGCGGGAATACGGCAAAGAGAAATGCGAAGCCCATTGTTACCATCACACCAGACTGCAGGGTGGTGCTAATATCTCCGGGGCTGGCTTCGACTCCTGCAAGCATCCACCCGGAAAAGAGGATGAAGGGCATGGCAAGTGTTTGATAGATGATGAAACGCACTACACCGCGACCGGGTCGTTGGTAGAGCGGAACTAGCAATGGCACAACCAACATGGCTGCCATTTCCAAAAGCAGAGCAGCATACAAGAACGGCTCAACTGCAATGGAAGCGGTTAGCAAGGCGATGATCATCAGCCCAAGTGAGACGAAACGATGAGCTGTGCCAGAGGCTTCTGTACCGAAGAACCACAAAGCAGTCAACCCATAAATGACCGCCAGTAACGGACCATCTGCTGTTGAGAGTTCAAAACTTCGACCAAAGAATTCAATGGCAGGTGCGATCTTAATCGACAGTCCACCAAGTAAGAGGGCGGTATCGATCGGAATAAAAAGAGCGATCATTGCAAGGACGACCGCAATAGCGCCGCCAATATATGCGGAATATTTTTCTCCCAAAAGGAAGAGGATCAAGACACCCGCAATAAAAGGTAGGGCGATCCAAAGGATGGGTGCACTCATAGAAGTTCGTCCTCCTCAGGTGACGAAAAGGGGACTGAACCCGCCATGAGTAAATATGAACCAAGTACTCCTAATCCCAAATTAACCGCAGCCAATAACCCAGTAACAAGGATCGCACTCTCTACAGCAGCATAAATGATTTCAAATCCGGAAAGCACAGTTAAGAGACCGAGCACCACGCGCATCAGATCACTTGTCACACCTAGGTGTGCAACTCCTGCACCGATCAACAACAATCCGCCGGCAATGACAGGCAGTCCCAAGCCGGGAATGGATGTTTCTATACGATGCGTTGCGCCAAGGGCTACGAAGGCTGCAATGCTCATCAAGATGATTCGGAAAGATGCACCGCGTGGATAAAAGGCATCCTGATCGTTCTGCTCAAAGTTTGTGAGACTAAGACGGGTCATACCAATGATCGCAATCACCATCCAACCGGTTATCAATTTAACCGAGCCCATTGCGAAAGGCAGGTGCTGAGTCACCAGCCAGAAGGCGGCGAGATATTGAATCGCAAGCGCACCAAGGCTGATACGCCAATCACGACTGACAAGAATGGTCGTCGCTGTAAAAAGGATCAGCGCAACGGATATCCACGAAATGATTTCAGTAGCCATTTATTGGACTCCCTGCACGATCATCGAAATGAATAGGATGAGGAATAGAAGAGTCCACATAATGCCGCCATCGCCTTCGAGTGCATCTGTGATGGATTGGGCGAGACGGGCTAATCCGCGATATAACGTCCATAGCCCTTGGTATAAACTGTTGACCCCAGCACCGGCAGTAGTGATCCACTGCGCACGGATCGGGTTGAAGATGCGAAAACGCCGGGTTCCTTCTAGCAATCCCAAAGTCAAGAGTGAGGCGAGCAAGGCAAGGAAGAAGTTACCAAATTTAAGGGCTCCATCCCAACCTATAAATCCAAGTAGGATTTGTGTTATCAACAATAGTAGGATGCCAGTTGGGTACACAACCTTTGCCCAGCCAGGTTGCCCATCCAATGATTCTGTGCCGCTGGCGCGCAAGGCATGGCGAACATAACCTGCCATTATCAATACCTGCGCTGCAAGGGAGAATGGGCTTGCGATGGTAAAACCTCCAGCCCATGTGCTTGCAGTAAGCGAGAGTGGCAGCGCGGAAAGACTCCAACTGCCAATGAGCAATACGCGGTTCAGTCGTACATCCTGAACGGAAGAGAGAAATAAAGCTCCACCTACAAGCACCAATGCACAGCCCCACGCCGTTGCCCCGGTGGGGTTTCCACTCAATGCAGCTATCACTGCAAGCGATGCAATACCAATCATCCAGTATGGACGACCGCTCAATTCATCTGGCGCGCGCAACCACATCCAGCCGCCATAGATGGCAGCAACTGTAGTAAGGATCATCAACACTGGCGTAAATAACGTTGAGGTGATTTGTACATGACCCAGCACGCTCAGAGTGGAAGCTGCGCCGATCAAACGTAATGCTGTTCCAAACCCACGCCGTAGGGATGAGTCCGCTGCGTAGGGGAGATGTAAGGGAAGCACACCCAGGCGCAATCCCGCTGCGATAATCAGGTAAATGCCTGTGTTCGAGGGCATATTCTGAAAGACAACAGTACTTCCACGTGAAAACCCTTCAATATATGACCATAGCAGCAGGGCGATACCCAAGACACGCGTTGAGAAAGAGATTACCACTCGTTCACTATTTTTTTCGCCATCCACTGAACTCAATTGCGTAACGAGTTCGGTGATATCGAGGAACGCCCACATCAATAGAAGCGTGAGCGGGTTATTCGCTGTTACAGCCAAGATACCCATGCCGCCCAATATGAGGATCCCTGCCCATGAAAGTGAGTTTACGATCACCGACCGGGTCACAATTGTAAGAAGAACAGAGAGGGTTAATGCAGTGATCCCCATGGCGAGAGCCCAGGAAATTCCATCAGCACTGAACAACACAGGTGTGGAAAATAAATTTTCCGGCTTCCAGGCTGGCAGAATCAATTGGAACGGCATCTGAGGTAGCCAGAGGAACATGCTTATGTATGCAAGTAGCGCTCCGCCCGCAGCGATAAGCCATGCATAACGGGCATTGGGTTGTGTGGCGCGTAAGACCACCAGCGCAAGCGCTGTAATAAAAAGCAAAAGACAAGTGACCAAGATCAACATGGGAGGACATAATTGTATCAGTATTATTTCTGCCGTGTTTGCCCCCTCTGTGTTTGGTACAATCCCTGCCATGATATTTGGAAGCCACCGACCGAATCGACATGGACCTGCGCTCTGGCTTTTGACTTTCTTCCTGGCTGTGTCCTGTGCCGCTCCCGCCCCCGCCTCAAACCCCAACCCAACGCCGGTTCCTCTTCAAGTCAATTATCTTCCCACGCCGACGCCTTTCCAGCCTCAGCCTGGCACCTCGCCCGACCCTTATCTTTTGCAAAGCACACCGCAAGAGATCATACCTACATTTACACCGTATCCCACAAAATACGTAGCTCCTCAAGATGTTTCCGTGCCTGTGGATGCAGCACCTGCTATTCAGAACGGAGTTGCGCTCTATAATCCGTTGACCGGCTTGCCCATCGAAGATCCAACCTTCCTGCAATATCGTCCACTTGCCATCAAGGTTGGGAATTCCCCTGATTATGTCCGCCCGCAATCTGGCTTAACCCTTGCGGACGTTGTTTATGAATATTACATAGAATGGGGTGATACTCGCTTTATCGCCGTTTTCTATAGCAATTTGTACAACATCGAGCGGGTGGGACCCGTCCGCTCGGGGCGTTATTTTGATGAGCACATCGCGCGCATGTATCATTCCTTCCTGATGTTCAAAGGCGCCGACCCACGTGAATATGATTATTTCATGGGCTTGGATATCAGCCAACGGTTCGTCTCCGTAGGCATTGGCAAATGCCCTCCTTATTTCTACGGACCCTACAAACGTGACTCATATAACAATGTCTTTTTTAATGTCACTTTATGGGAAGCCTGCATAGCCAAAAAGGGACTGGATAACAGTCCGCAGACCATAAGTGGTGGGTTCTTCTCTGATGATGTTCCGCAAAGTCCGTTGATCGTTAACAAGATCTATAACTATTATTCAGAATATAACTACAGCTATTGGCAGTACGACCCGGAGGCACGTTCTTATTTCCGCTATCAAGAGTCAAAAGATTTAGTTGGATATCGCAAAGTGGAAGTATACGAACAGTTATTCGATGACTATACAAAGCAACCAGTAACCGCAGATAATGTTGTTGTCTTGCTGGTTCCGTATATCTTTACCAATAAGAACCAAGCGGAAGATGAAGTCTACAATCCATCGTTGATCGATTACGGCAATGCCTACGTTTTCCGCGATGGTATCGCCGTCCCTGCCCGCTGGAGCCGCACTGCCATTGACCAGCCCATTCTCCTGACCAATCTCGATGGCACCCCCATTTACCTTCGCCCCGGGCAAACCTTCTATCAAGTGATGGGAGTCACCTCCAATCAAATTCAAAACGGTGACGAATGGCGTTTTGAGTTCGCTACGCCATGAGTACGTCGCACCCTTACCCGTGCTAAAATGAACCCAACTCGGAGTTCTCATGACCTTTGATCCCGTTTTTCTTGCAAACCTCACTCTCGTGCTAACAGCTTTTGCTGGCGCATTTCTTGTCGCCTTGTGGGTCAGCCTTGTGGTGTGGACGTATCGTGACATCCGTTCGCGTGCGCGTGACCCATTGGTGCAAACTCTCTCCGCCTTATTGGTGGCGGTGTTGAATTTGCCCGGTGTGCTGGTCTATCTCATCCTGCGCCCGCCGCGCACGTTGGAAGAGGAATATCAACGCACGTTGGAAGAAGAAGCGCTGCTGCAAGCATTGGAAGACCTTCCACTTTGCTCAGGCTGCGAACGACGCGTTAAAGAAGATTGGCAGATCTGCCCGAACTGTCACACCAAACTCAAGAAGACCTGCCACAACTGCTCGAAGCTGATGGAACTTCCGTGGAATATCTGCCCCTATTGCGGAACGCCCGCTCCCGGCGTGCGCCTCGAAGCGACCAGCATCGATGATGCACTCCGCGGAATCAAGATTGCAGACGAACAGGGAAATAACAACAATTAAATTCAAGACCCTAAAGCCAGCTTTAGGGTCTCTTCTTTGGAGAAACCATGAAAATCGAATCAATCATCCTGCATCATTTGTCCATGCCGCTCATCGCTCCGTTTGAAACTTCGTTTGGGCGCGAAACAGACCGTCAATGCATCATCGTCGAAGTTCATTCAGAAGGGCTGGTGGGTTGGGGGGAATGTGTCGCTTCGTATAACCCCGGTTATAGCTACGAAACAGTTGGCACGGCCATGCCCACCCTGCGAGACTTTATCATCCCGCTCATCCTCGGCAAAGACATCAAAGATGCGCTCGATTTTCAAAGCCGCATGGAAAGCATCCGCGGACATCACCTTGCCAAAGCAGGTGTGGAAATGGCGATTTGGGATTTGCTTGGCAAGCGTCAAGGCAAATCTCTCAAAGAATTATTCGGTGGCGTGCGCGATAAAGTGGAAATGGGTGTCTCGGTTGGTATCCAAGAATCGCCTGAAAAATTGGTTGAAACCGTTACAGGTTTTGTCAACAGCGGATATGCCCGTGTAAAGCTCAAGATCAAACCTGGCAAAGACGTGACCTATGCCCAAGCTATTCGAAAGGCTTTCCCGAACATCCGCTTGCAAGTGGACGCCAACTCTGCGTATTCAATGGATAATGCCGACTCTCTTAAACCGCTCGATGACTTGAATCTTCTACTCATTGAACAACCCCTCTTCGAAGATGACATTTGGGATCATCACAAATTCCAAGCCAAGTTCAACACGCCGGTTTGTCTCGATGAAAGTATCGTCTCACCACGTCATGCACGTTATGCTATTGAGATGAAAGCCTGTCGGATCATCAACATCAAAGCAGGCAGGCTGGGCGGATTAAGCCAGGGCATTCAAACTCATGATATTGCCCAACAGAACGGAATGCCCGTTTGGTGCGGTGGTATGTTGGAAACCGGCATCGGTCGCGCTTCGAACCTCGCCTTGTCGTCCATGCCGAATTTCAAATTGCCCGGTGATGTCTCCGCTTCGGACCGCTACTATACCCGCGACATCACCCACGAACGCTTCGTCCTCAACACGGACTCAACCATCGACGTGCCGAACAAACCCGGTTTGGGTGTCACCGTCGATGAAGAGGCGCTCAAGTCCTACACGTTGGCGAAATTGGTAGTCTAGCACCCAAACTGGGTGTAAACTAACGCTCACGCCCGTTTAAGCAAATACGTTTACAAGTACGAGGCGCTCTACGCTTCGTACTTTTTTTACGCCATGGATTACAAATGAAAAAAATATCTCTGTTCCTCTTTCTTGCGATTTTGTTCTCTGCTTGTGCGCCAGCTACTGAAGCGCCTGCTTTGCCGACTGAAACGATTGTCTCTGCGCAACCAACTTTTACCCAAGCGCCTATTGCAGACGCGTTGTGGTTGAGTCCTGCTGTTCCCGATGTTCTACGCGACGCTGCCAAACTTTCTGGTTTGCCCATTGTAGATGCTGCTGAATCAGCCACTCAAAAGTTGGACATCGCCGATTCAGGCTCTCTTTGGATTTATGCCCTCGTTGCGCCTTTCCCTACAGTGACAGATGACATCCCGTCCGCAGACTTGATCAACGTCTGGCAGAACGGCTCTTCCTTAACTGGGAACGGTCAGCCGTTGCTCATGGCAGAATCCACTCTGCGGGCGTTCACTGCCCTGTGGGGCGAACCCGCTTCGGGCGTGGTACGAACCGTTGCATCTGATGAGATTCTTGCAGCAGCGTGGACCCAGCCTTTTAGTTGGGCGATCATCCCGTTCGAAGAGATCCAACCGAAATGGAAAGTCTTAAGTGTGGACGGTCAATCGCCGATCCATAAAGATTTTGATGCGAACCTGTACCCGTTGAAAGTGTCATTTGGTTTAACGAACCCAAACATCGAATTGCCTGCCACGAACCGTGATGCTTCAAAATTGGCAACAGTGGTGCTGACCGGAGTCACTGCGCTTGTGCGTGCCACAGCATTTACGATGGAAACCAAAGGCGTGACTCGTCCTGGCGAACTCGTTTACAACTGGTTACATGACGCAGATGTATTGCATATAAGTAATGAAGTGCCTTTCGATCCTTACTGTCCATACCCAACGCCAGGTTATAAAAATTTCATTTTGTGCAGTGACCCCAAATATATGGAACTGTTAAATTATGTAGGTACAGATATTATCGAACTTACCGGAGATCACTTTGCAGACCGCGGTACTCAAGCTATGTTAGATACTTTGCAAATGTATCGCGATAACAATATTCCATATTATGGAGGCGGCGCGAACGAAGAAGAAGGACGGAAACCAGTTTTGATGGAAGTGAATGGCAACAAGATCGCTTTCATGGGTTGTAATGGCAAGATCTCTTATACTTTTGTGAAAGCTACAGACACTCAACCCGGTGCCGCAGATTGTGACTATGATTTCTTTGCCAAACAGATCCAAGATGTGGCTGCGCAAGGGTATATGGTCATCTTCACGTTTCAGCATGAAGAGTGTT
>JBEBCV010000113.1:0-13334 GCA_041157505.1 Chloroflexota bacterium
CGGTTCTTCGGTGGAGTCGCTGCTGGATTCATCAAAATAATAATCGCTGCTGCCAACGCTGCACACTGCCACTTGATCGCCTATCAAACATGAACTCAGCCCACAGTACCCCATCACGCTCAACAGGGAAATAACATCATCAGATGTATTGGCAAGCATCACAAGTGTGTTGCCCTTCTTCGCCGAATCGAAGAGCAACAGACCATTACCAGACCGGCTTACATCGCCAAATGCTAGTGTGCTGAGAATATCTGTATCGATCTCCACATCCGCTTTTTTCAGATATCCATCGAAATCATCTGTCGCTTCAAACGAACCAATGATGATGGCGTCGCCAGAGGTCGGCACATTCTCTACAAATTCCAACTTGTGGTTCAGGGAGCGCATTGTCGATTGCATGCTTCCCAACGCGGCAACAAGTTCGGGTGTCTTTTCCAAGTCAGATGAAACATATACTTTCACTGTCTTGTCATTGAACATATAAGGAAAGACATCGAAGTTCGCGGTTCTCTCACCAGAGAGGATGAAGTCTGCCATGTTTTGGATCAGGGTGGCATTGTCTATGTAGTTGTTGTAAGGTGAGGAGAGGAATGTGAAATCGCCGAAAACTGCCACACTGCCATCAGCGCTCAACACAGCGCCACCGGCATTGGGATCATGCGTATCATCTGTGGACGATAGAGTGGATTCTGAACCATGAAGCAGGACCAACCCCGAATCTGACTCAATCGAACGCGTACCGTATAAAGCGACTTCGTCCAACCCGAAGGTCAATTCGTTCTTGGCAAAATCGTCGAACAGAACATTGCGAAAGTTTCCTTCGTTCTTTTCGGTGTTGTAGAGATAATCATTATTAATCGCAATATCCCAAACCTTGAGCAAGGAATTTGCCGCATTCACATCTCCGTATGGGATGGGGTTTCCTGAAATATAGTCAAACCCGAGGAAGTAGCGTGTGGCATCACTAAACACCAGGATCTTCCCGCCGCGATCTGCAAAGTTTTTCAACACCTGCACTTCGCTTTCCAGGAAGGGGATAGTCGGTGAGACGGTGATATAAGCGCTGGAAGATTTCAGTTCGGTTTCCAGTAAAAGCGGGTCGATGATGGTTTTTATATCTCCGCCGCGAGCACGAATGGCAGATGTGAGCCCATCGAGATCGCTCAATGTGAATTGATTGACATGGGCACCATCGAGGAGAACCGTCCCACTGAGTTGTTGAATATCCTTCAGATCAGGCGTATTGATCGCAACCGCTGGTCTAGAGAATGATGCGTAATCAGGTGTAGCGATCTCTGGGCGTGCGGCAGGGATACCGCGGTAGAACCAAAGTCCGCGCAGGAGGGCGGGGAGGAGTAAGGCAGCGATCGCAATATAAATGTATTGGCGTTTCATGTCATCCTCCTATTGTCTAACGGGCAAGGGTGGAATGTAAAGCATATAAATGCCCGCTTCATTCGGATATGGCATTTGCATACCATCCGGGCTTTGGAAGAAGAAAATGCCTCCACCAAGGTTCACGCCGGCAGGTCCTGCCAAATCGAGCAATTCATAATTGGCAACCTTGGCAAGTTCAGCGGCTTTCTTCGCCCCATCATTTTCGGTGCCGAACTCGTCGATGATGCCGAGTTTGAGCGCATCCATGCCAGACCAGATCTGCCCGCTAAAGGTGACATTATCTTCCGCTGTGAGTTTCTCCACACGCCCAAGGCGGACCGCTCCAAAGAAGCCTTCCTTCATCATTTCCACTTGCCGCATATCCGAGTCGCGCGGTGCGCCCCAAAGTTTGTATGGTCCTGTTGTGATGATGTCTTCGATCACGAACGGGGCAGGAGGCAGGTAGCCGATCACACCGATGTTACCGACCATCGAAGTGGGTTTGGCAAAGATGTAATCTGTATTGACCGAGAGATAATATCCGCCACTGGCAGACATACCGTTGACCACTGTCACCACAGGTTTCTTTTCGCGCAAGCGGGTGAGTTCCATATAAATAGACTCTGTATCAACAACGGTCCCGCCGGGACTGTCTATCACTAAAACGACCGCGCGCACTTCAGGGTGGTCAATAGCATATTGAATTTGTTTAATGGTATTTTGTGCCGAGTATGTATAAATTGCATCCTCAAGCCGTATTACCCCGATAATTGGCTGTGGGACGATCGCCGAAGCCAGCAACAATCCCACGATCAAGGGAATAGCCAGCCAGAGCAGTATGTTCCGAATCCGTTCCCAACGTGCATCCGCATCGCTCATGATTCACTCCTCTGCTAAATTGGAATTCGGTATCAGGATATACGAGAAGACAGGCTTTGTCAACAAGGTTGTTTTGCAAAACGTTATCAAGTATATTTGGCACATTCTGCTGCGTGTGCAGCAATAAAAATATCTCAGGAGGTTTTTCCCATGCCAACCCCGATCAGAACTGCAGCAAAAAGCGGTACCGCTGTTGCCAAATCTGGTACTGTTTCTTATGTTAAGTTTTCCGATAAACTGACCGCATCTATTACTGATATTGCAAAGATCATCGAGCAGCATAAAGAGATGATCGATTCAATTCAAGAGGTTGCCATTGAATTAACCTCTTCCATCGGTTCGCTGCATGCTTTGACTGTGAAATATGCCCGCACTGCCAACCAGATCCTTGATGTATTGCTGCCCATTCTCAAGAACTTGCCGATCATCCCCAAGAATGTGATGCAGTTATTGGTCAACCTTGAAAGCCTGACCCAAAAGATCATTGATAATGAAAAGGTCACCGCCAAGACCATCATAGACGTTAATTCTGGCTTGAAGACCGGTGATGCGAACAAACTGAAGGCGCATGCTGGGCAATTGAAGGAAGTGACCAAGACCATCTCAGCCATTATCCCTAAAGCCTAACCGCCTCCTCCTGGACTTGGAACTGGCACAACAACCGGGCAGGGGACTACGCCTTGACCGGTCTTTCTTGCCTGAATCTCGTTGACAAGTCCCAGACTCTGCATGTATAATACCGTCCGCTTCCACCCCGGAGGTCTTTTTCCGGGGTAGTTGTTTGTTTACAACCCCCAGCTTCCCCAGAAGTGGGCGAAGGGTGCAAGAACCCCGCAAACTTTCTTGGCGAAGTGAATGACTGGAGAAAAAGAAAATGAAATTTGCAATCGTCGAAAGCGGCGGCAAGCAGTATCGTGCCGTCGAAGGCACCACGATCGATGTGGACCGCCTCGCCCATGAAGTGGGCAAAAGTTTTGATTTTGAGCGCGTTCTGCTCATGGCTGATGGGGATGCAGTATCGGTTGGTACTCCCACTGTTGGCGATATCGTTGTTTCCGCCACCGTAGTGGATCACATCAAAGGACCCAAGGTTCTTTCCTTTAAGTATCGCCCGAAGAAACGCATCCGCGTTCGCGGTGGTAACCGTGCTCACTATACCCGTTTGATGATCGATTTTATTGGCAAGCCGGGTGACAAGCCTGCAAAGGCTGAGGCGAAACCCAAGGCTAAGGCAGAGAAACCTGCCAAGGCTGAGAAGGAAGCGGCTGCGAAGCCTTCCGCAGAGAAGAAATCCACCGCCAAGAAATCCACTTCGACCAAAAAGACCGAGAAGAAGTAAAGGTAGGTAGACAATGGCACATAAAGTAGGCGGCGGTTCAAGCCGCAACGGTAGAGACAGCAATTCCCAGCGCTTGGGCGTCAAGCGTTATGCCGGTCAGTTCGTGCTTTCCGGTAATGTGTTGGTGCGCCAGCGCGGAACCCGCATCAAGCCGGGTTTGAATGTAATGGTCGGCAAGGATGATACTCTTTTTGCCGTAGCCGATGGCGTGGTGATGTTCGATGTATATCGCGGTAAGAAGCGTGTGAACATCGTGCCGGTTGAGGCGGTGGAATAATGAGAGCTGATATCCATCCTACTGTGTTCGATGCCAAGGTGACTTGCGCTTCCTGTGGCAACACCTGGGTGACCACCTCCACCAAGAAAGAACTTCGCGTGGATGTGTGCTCCAACTGCCATCCTTTCTATACCGGTGAATCTGCCAAGATCCTCGATGTGGAAGGTCAGGTAGACCGCTTCTATAAGAAGCTTTCTGCCCGCCAGTCCTACGTGGAAGAACAGAAGACCCGCGAAGAATCCACCAACGTCAACAACCGCTCGGTGGACGATCTCGGTCTCACCCCGCGTGCCACCGAAGGTCTCAAGCGCGCTGGTATTTTGAACATTGGTCAGCTGGTTGAAAAGTTTGCTGAAGGTGAAGCTGCTCTTCTCGCGATCAACGGTTTCGGTCAGTCCGCTTTGACCGCTGCCAAGAAAAAGCTCCGCGCTTTGGATATTGAGCTCCCCGAGCCGCCCAAGGTGGAGAAGGCTGAAAAAGCCGAAAAGCCCGCTGAAGCCGCTGAGTAGTCAGTCCGCTTCTTATCAGGTAAACTAAACAGGCAGATGCAAAAGCGTCTGCCTGTTTTTATGACAACTATATTTCCCCCGCATGGGGCAGGAGAATTTCAATGAGGCATACCCACGGAATGATCGAAGTCGTTTGCGGTTCAATGTTCAGCGGTAAGACGGATGAATTGATCCGCCGTTTGGTGCGTGCAACGATTGCCAAACAAAAAGTGCAGGTCTTCAAACCAGCCATTGATGTTCGTTATGCAGTGGAGAAAGTCGCTTCGCATACCGGCTCGACCTTTGATGCCATTCCGGTTGAAAAAGCCAATGAAATTCTCAGCAAGGTCGCTGCCGATACAACCGTTGTTGGTCTCGATGAAGCACAATTCTTTGACGCTGATATTGTAGACGTTGCTCAAACCCTCTCTGACCGAGGGATTCGTGTGATCGTAGCCGGGTTGGATATGGACTTCCGCGGTGAGCCGTTCGGGTCCATGCCAGTGTTGATGGCGAAGGCCGAATCTGTTTTGAAATTGCATGCCATCTGTATGGTTTGCGGGGATGAGGCGTCGCGCACTCAGCGTCTGGTGAATGGCAAGCCCGCCCGTTATGACGAACCGGTGGTCATTGTCGGCGCTTCTGAACTTTATGAAGCCCGCTGCCGATTGCATCATGAAGTTCCTAAATAGTCGTTCGTGACCAAACCAGTTTTGATGTAAACTAACTAATACGTTCATTTATCAGATTATCTTATTAAGGATCCCCTTCCATGCAAAACTACCAGGATGTACTTGCCGAAATCCTCATTGATACCGAAACTCTCCAAAAGCGTGTTGCCGAATTGGGAAGGCAGATCAGCGAGGATTATCACGGCGAAGACCTGCTGCTGATTTGTATTTTGCGAGGCGGCGTTCCTTTTATGGTAGATCTGAGCCGGAATATCACCGTCCCTCACATGATGGATTTCATGGCAGTTTCATCTTATGGCGTAGGCAGGCGTGAGTCGAGCGGCTCTGCCCGCGTCACCCTCGACCTGCAAATGGACATTCGTGATCATAACGTCGTGCTTGTAGAAGACATTGTAGATAGCGGTCACACCATTGCTGCGGTTCTGCAAATGCTTGGAACCCGTCAACCCAAGTCACTCAAGGTCTGTGCCTTGCTCGATAAACCCGAACGCCGTGAAGCCCATGTACCCATTGACTACCTTGGCTTCACCATCCCTAATAAATTCGTTTTTGGCTACGGGCTGGACCTAGATGAATATCATCGCAACTTGAACTTTGTTGGCGTTGTAGACCTGAACAAATACAAGCCTGCCGAATAAGCGCCCGGTAGGAGGGGGACATCATGAGCGAAGAACAAGCCAACACCAATTCAACCTCACCTTATGCAGGGCGCTGGGTTGCTCTTGTGGGTGGGCGTGTTGTCGCCCAAGGCGGCACACCAGAACAAGCACTTTACGCCTCACAATCCAGCCGTTATAAAGAAAGACCAGAGATCCGTTTTATGTCTGCTTCCTTCAATCTCCCTCCTTTATTGGAAAAAATCATCAATGTACTTCCTGCCAACACGGAAGTCTACCTCGTCGGTGGGGCAGTGCGGGATTTATTGACCAACCGCCTCTCTCCTGACTTTGATTTTGCCGTGCCTTCGAACGGCATTTCCCTCGCTCGAACCGTTGCCAACGCTCTCAAAGCTGACTTCATGGTGCTTGACAGTGAACGTGACACGGGGCGTGTCGTCATTATCGAAGGCGAAACCTATACGTATCTTGATTTTGCCGCCTTTCGTGGTGCGACTCTTGAAGATGACCTTCGCGACCGCGACTTTACCATCAATGCCATGGCTCTCAATTTGCGTGACATCACCATCATCGACCCATTGAATGGGGCGACGGATATTCGCGCAAAAGTAATACGTGCTTGCTCATCCGATTCGTTGACCAACGACCCGGTCCGCATTTTGCGGGCAGTGCGTCAGGCGGCTGCCTTTGGTTTCACCATCGACAAATCCACCCGCGAGTTGATGAAGCAAGCCGCAGACAAGATCAATAATGTTTCCATTGAAAGAGTGCGCGACGAAGTCTTCAAAATACTTGGCGGACCCAAAGCCAGCGCATCCATCCGTGCATTGGAGATGCTCGGCGTTTTGCAGCATCTTATGCCTGAGTTGTTGAAGATGAGGGGCGTCACGCAATCCAACCCGCACATCCATGAAGTGTGGACGCATACCCTCGCTGTTGTAGACCAGCTCGACAACCTCTTAACTTCATCCCTGCGGCTGGACTTTGACCCTGAAAAGACCAGTGATATGTACATGGGGTTGGTCAGTTTGAAGATCGGGCGCTATCGCGAACAGATCGCAAAACATTTTGCCAATCAACTTAATCCAAGCCGCTCCCACCGTTCACTCCTGTTCTTTGCTGCTTTGTATCATGATGTTTGCAAGCCGGATACAAAAACCATAGACGAATCTGGACGCATCCGTTTTTTTGACCACGATATCAAAGGTGCAGAAGTGGTTGCTGATCGTGCTCGCGCATTCAACTTGAGTAACGATGAAGTAGAGCGATTGCACACAATAGTCCGCCATCATATGCGCTTTCACTTCTTTGCTGATCGGTTGGAGAGGGAAGGACAGCCGCCATCTCGCAAAGCAGTGTACCGTTTCTTCCGCGATAGCGGCGCAGCGAGTGTGGATTTGATCCTGCTCGCCCTCGCAGACTTGCGCGGTACCAAAGGCAACGAACTGACTCAAGTCACCTGGACGGCATATCTCGATATTGCGCGCATCCTGCTTGAGAATTATTGGGAACGTCCCGAAGAAGTCATCAACCCTCCGCGTTTGGTGGATGGAAATGAATTGATGAAAGAGCTAAACCTCCAACCGGGGAAGATTGTGGGTGTATTGCTCGAGTCGATTCGCGAGAATCAAGCGGCTGGCAAGATCGCGGATAAAGAACAAGCTTTGGCATTTGCCCGCGAAGAGCTTGCGAAAGGAATCAAAGAATCATGAACTATGTATTCTTCGATCTTGAATCTCAGTTTCTCTTCGATGAAGTTGGCGGACGTGATAATGCCGATAAGTTGAAAGTTGCCTGTGCGGTTACCTATTCCACCGCAAAAAATGACTTCACGGTTTATTGGGAGAAAGATATCCCGGCTTTGTTGGCAGAATTGAAATCTGCATCCAAGGTCATCGGTTTCAACCTCATCAATTTCGATTACCGCGTTTTGCAGCCTTATGCAAATCAGGTCCGCCTTGCATCGATCCCAACTTTAGACATGCTTGTAGACATTCACAAGAATTTGGGCTTTCGTGTCAGTCTGGATAATCTGGCGGGTGCTTCTCTTGACGCGACCAAGACCGCTGATGGCATCCAGTCTGTGCAGTGGTTTCGCAATGGCGAGTTGGACAAAGTTGCTGAATATTGCAAGGCTGATGTAGATATTACGCGCCGCGTATTTGAGTTCGGGCGCGATAACGGATTTGTTTATTACAAATCCAAGCTGGGCAGTAAATTGAAAACCCCAGTAAAGTGGAAGTAGGATTAAATGAAAAAGATCAAACTTAATGGTATAGAACTGGCGTACGAACGACGTGGCAAGGGAATGCCATTGGTGCTCATCCATGGCTATCCTTTGGATCATTCCATTTGGAATGAAACTATCTCTCAACTTGAGAATGATTTTGATCTCATTCTCCCTGATGTGCGCGGATTTGGGGAATCGAGCACCGTTGACGCTCCTTACACACTCTCTGACATTGCCAACGATCTCGCCGCGCTTCTGGACTCACTTGGAGGTGAGCGAACAACCCTGGCTGGTCATTCCATGGGTGGTTATATTGCTCTTGCGTTCGCAAAGGCATTTCCAGAGCGTGTGACAGGTTTGGCTTTGGTCTCTTCACAGACAGCAAGTGATACACCTGAACGTAAAGAAGGCAGATACAAAACAGCAGCAGATGTTTCCCAGAAAGGTGTCCAGATCGTCGCAGATGGGATGACGGATAAACTTACGCCCAATCAAAACGTGCGAGATGTTATCCGCCCGTTGATCGCGAAGCAAAGTGTGGCTGGTGTTACGGGGGCGCTCAAAGCAATGGCAGAACGCGAAGACCTGACTTCTTTTCTTGCCTCTTTTGGGCAACCGCTCGTGTTGATTCATGGCGATGCGGATGAACTGATTCCCGTAGAACGTGCACGCGAAATAAAATCCCTCGTCCCATCCGCACATTTGGTAGAACTTCGTGGGGGAGGACATATGCCAATGATGGAAATGCCAGTAGAAACAGCAACCGCTTTGAAAAAAATCAAATAAAAAGGGAAATGCCCATCCTGATAAAGGGATGGGCATTTTTGTTCTGTAAAACCAACTTCCGGTTAGGAAGGAATCACTTGATTAGTCTGAGGAAAGGAAGCTGTCGTTTTTTTTAACTTGCTCACATCCAGAGTGCCTGTATTGCGTCGAATCAATTTCTTGATATTCGCAACCAATACACCGCTGGGGACGGGCTTGACGAGAAAATCATCTGCACCAACATCCAGAACGCTGGCAACCATGCGCGGGTCGTTGATCGCAGAAAGGATCAGAATGGGCACACTGCTGGTCTTGCGGATCTCTTTGCAGACTTGCCATCCATCGAGGTCGGGCAACATAAGATCGAGAAGGATGACGTTCGGATCGGCTTCCCTTGCCAGCCGGATCCCTTCTTCGCCAATATTTGTGGTGAGCACTTCAAACCCAAAAGTTTTCAATAACATGCTCATTAGCTCTGTAATGGCTGTATCATCATCGATCACGAGAATTTTTATTGTAGGGGTCATAGTATCCTAGGCACATTATCCCTGATTTGAAGGTGGAGGAACTTTGCAATGTGTTAACAGGTTGATTTTCTTCATAAATTGAAATTTCCCTGATTGACATCCATTTTGAGCGTGATATTTGTCAGGTGCAATTTGGACTGATTTTGGTACAATATTTCACAATCACGACATAGAGCATAAAAATAATAAGTCGATCAGGAGGTCGTAATGTCTAAGTGGGTTTATCTCTATAATGAGGTGAAGGAAGTTGAAAGATTAGCCAAAGGTTCTTGGGATGGCGTAAAAGCCATCGTCGGCGGCAAAGGCGCAGGGTTGATGGATATGACCCGCGCAAATGTGCCAGTTCCACCTTTCTTTACCGTTACAACGGAAGCGTGCAATGCGTATCAAAAGGCTGGCAAGTTCCCTCAAGGAATGTGGGAGCAAGAACTTAAGGCGCTTAAGGAAATTGAGCGCAAGACCGGCAAAAAATTTGGAGATCCGAAGAATCCGCTTTTGGTTTCATGCCGCTCGGGTGCCAAATTCTCGATGCCGGGTATGATGAATACCATTCTCAATATCGGTCTAACCGATACGGTGGCAGAAGGTATGATCAGCGCGACGAAGAACGAGCGTTTTGTGTGGGACTCGTATCGCCGTGTGATCGAAATGTATGGAACCGTGGTAATGGATATTGATGATGAAGTATTCGAACATCCACTGCATGAATATAAAAGCAAGAAGGGGTACAAGTTAGATATTGAAATGAGGGCGGAAGATTGGAAAGAAGTTGTGGGGATCTATAAGCAGGCATACAAGAAAGCATCTGGTCAGGAATTCCCACAAGATCCCTATAAACAACTTTCATTGGCAACTGAAGCTGTATTCCGTTCATGGAATGGAAAACGCGCAGTAGCTTATCGCCGCAAGGAAGGCATCTCCGATACGCTCGGTACCGCTGTCAATATTTGTACGATGGTCTTCGGTAACATGGGCGATGACTGTGCGACAGGTGTGGCGTTTACCCGCAACCCGTCTACTGGCGAAAAGAAGATGATGGGTGAATACCTGCTCAATGCTCAGGGTGAAGATGTGGTTGCTGGTATCCGCAATACGGATGCCATCGAAAACCTCAAGAAATATATGCCCCAAGCATATGCTCAGTTCATGGAGATCACTGCCCGCCTCGAAAAGCACTACACCGATATGCAGGATGTGGAATTCACCATTGAACGCGGCAAGTTGTGGATGCTTCAAACTCGTGTGGGCAAGCGCACTGCGAAAGCTGCCGTGAAGATCGCTGTGGATATGGCGAATGAAGGTTTGATCACCCGTGACCAAGCAGTTCAACGCGTTACTCCAGATCAGGTGGATGCTTTGCTTCATCCGCAGTTCAACGATGAAGCGATGAACAACGCCGAAAAAGACGGTCACTACCTCGCCAAAGGCGTCAATGCCTCACCTGGTGCGGCAGTGGGTCAGATCTATTTCGATGCCGACAAAGCCGAAGAATTTGCAAAAGAACACGGACAAGACACCATTATGGTGCGTCCATTCACCAAACCGGATGATGTTCACGGCATGATCGCAGCCAAAGGTGTGTTGACCAGTGAAGGCGGCGCGACCTCTCATGCGGCAGTTGTGGCTCGCCAGTTCGGTATCCCTTGTGTGGTGGGTGCTTCTGCCATCAAGATCGATCTTGAAAGACGCGTCATGAATGTGGGTGATATTACCCTCAACGAAGGCGATTGGATCTCTGTCGATGGTACGACCGGTAAAGTATTTGCTGGAAAGATCCCAACCTCCGAACCTTCGCTCGAAGAACAGAAAGAATTGATGACCCTGCTCAAATGGGCAGATGAAATTTCCGCGCGCAAGAACGTACGCGAAGCTGTGGAAGAAGGCTACCCAACCCGTGGTTTGCAAGTTTGGGCAAATGCCGATTATCCGAAAGATGCCCGCCGCGCCCGTTCATATGGCGCCGTCGGTATCGGTCTGTGCCGCACCGAGCACATGTTCTTTGAACCCGAACGTCTGCCTATCGTTCAGCGCATGATCCTTGCTGAATCCAGCGAAGCCCGTACGGCAGCGCTCAACCTGCTCCTGCCGCATCAGCGCAAGGACTTTGATGGTCTGTTCGAAGCGATGGATGGCTACCCTGTCATCATTCGCTTGATCGACCCGCCTCTTCATGAATTCATGCCCGATGAAGAAAAACTTTTGGAAGAAGTCATCACCATGCGTGTGAAGGGTGAGACCAAAGATCTGGCAGAGAAAGAAAAACTGCTCGAATCGATCAAGGGCATGCACGAATCCAACCCGATGATGGGCTTGCGCGGCGTGCGCTTGAGCATCTCGATGCCCGAGATCGTGGAAATGCAAGTCCGCGCCATCTTCGAAGCTGCTGCCGACTGCACCCTGCGTGGTATCAAGGTCAAGCCGGAGATCATGATCCCGTTGACCGGTACGGTGAAAGAACTCGAGTGGATCCAGCCGCGTCTTGAACGCATCGGCAAGGCTGTGATGCAGGAAAAGAAGATCAAGTTCGCTTATAAGTTTGGAACGATGATCGAAATTCCACGTGCCGCTGTTACTGCCGACCATATCGCTACTCAGGCGCAGTTCTTTTCCTTCGGTACCAACGACCTTACGCAAATGACCTTTGGTTATTCCCGTGACGATGCTGAACGCAACTTCCTCATTACCTATGTTCAGGAAGGCATCCTCGTCAAGAATCCGTTCCAGACCCTTGACCGCAATGGTGTGGGTAAGCTCATGCAGCGTGCCATTCTCGAAGGTCGCGCCACCCGCCCAGAACTCGAAGTGGGTATCTGCGGCGAACACGGTGGTGACCCTGAGTCCATTGAATGGTGTCACATCATTGGCAACAACTACGTTTCCTGCTCGCCGTTCCGCGTGCCGGTTGCACGTCTTGCCGCGGCACATGCGGCATTGAAACACCAACCTGCCAAGAAGTCCCCGGCTAAGAAAGTTGTAAAGAAGCCGGTTACTAAAAAGGTAGTCAAGAAAACGGCTAAGAAGGTCACCAAAAAAGGCAAAAAGTAATACTCATCTCAAAATCCCCGCCTGATAAAGGCGGGGATTTTTGTATGTTTATATTAATCTTCATCCCCTCATAAGTGGATACAATGTTAATGAGAATCCACAGTTCGAGAGGAGAAAAAATATGAAAAGCAAGAAGGATTGGTTGTTTACCGGTGTGATTTTGCTCTTGCTTGCACAGGGCTGCAATATGCCTGTGACCCAAACACAGGAACCTGAATCAATATTGCCTCCAATTATTGAAGAAACATCAGAGCCTGTTCCTACTGTTATTGAGCATCAAGATATGCCGATCTCTGCGCCCGAAGCGAAGCCTTATCCGGATGTAACGTCAGTGGATACGGCTTCAGAGAATCGGGCACCTTATGGCGATTCATATGAGAATAATCGCCTAGAACGGCCTTTTACGCAAGACATGATCTACATTCCAGATATGGATATTTCGGCCTTTAGTATTAGTGAAGATGAAGAGTGGTATTTTGTATCGATAGGGCTGGTTGGGAATAATCCCAATAATGCGTCGAACATTCGGTACATGCTGGAGTTGGATACAAATCTTGATAGTTTTGGCGATTTTATGATCGTTGCAGATCCTCCATTTTCAGAGTCATGGACTGCAGACAATATCAAGATCTATGCCGATACCAACAAAGACTCAGCAGGCATTTCGCCTGTCAGGTCTGATGCTCCTTTTACCGGGAACGGATATGACAAATTAATAAGCAGCCCACCAGAAGGAATTGGCGATGACTTCGATATCGCATGGATCCGTATCAATGCTGGTCCGTTTGCAGTAGTTCAATTTGCATTCAAAAAGTCTTTTTCTGGTGATTCTTTCATGTATGCCGTTATGGCTGATGCTGGCTTGAGAGATGTTGCCCGGCTTGATTACGTGGATTATTTCACTGAAAAAGAAGCAGGTTCACCGGTGAGAGACAATCTGTACTATCCATTGAAAGAACTGTATGCAGTGGATAATACTTGTTTACAGGCGTTTGGTTTTTCTCCATCAAGATTTGAACCAAAGATCTGCCCGGATATTGTTCAACCGGAAAATATCATACGTGACCCACGCGGTCCTACATCTCCGGCATGCGAGTT
>JBEBCV010000114.1:0-4195 GCA_041157505.1 Chloroflexota bacterium
GTGTAGGTGATTGGAGCAGCATCTGGCTCAACGAAGGCTTTGCCACGTATGGCGAGGCGCTTTGGGTTGAATATGATTATGGCAGTGAAGGGCTCAATGAATGGGTAACGGATGTGTATAATGAGGTCAAAGCCTATCCCGATTTCTACCCACCGCCTGGTGACCCTGCCTCAAATGACCTTTTCAACGGTGGTGTATATCTGCGCGGCGGATTAACTCTGCATGCCTTACGCCTCGAAGTTGGGGATGATGCCTTCTTTGAGATCGTCCGCACGTATTACGACCGCTATAAATTTGGCAACGCTGTCACTGAAGATTTCATCGCCGTTGCCGAAGAGATCAGTGGAAAAGACTTGGACGATTTCTTCAACGCCTGGCTCTACGATGAACAACTTCCGGATCTTCCATAGGATTAAATTGACAGTCACCTCAAAGGTGACTGTCAATTTTTACGGCTCTACCTTAACGGAAACCTGACTCAGCGCTTCAAACCTTTACCCACCCGATAACATTCTCCGCACAATCGGCGTCAGTCCTGCAAAGAAAAACTCTACTGCAATAACCATCACGATCAAACCCATCAAACGCAGCATGACCTTGTTTCCGTTCTCCCCAATAATATGCGTGACTTGCTTTGCACCAAGCAAAAGCAAATACGTGAACAACATAATACCGACGATGATGCCGATCACAATACCGTATTCCACCGCAGACCTTGACTCATTCATTAATAGAATCGCAGTTGTGATGGCACCCGGTCCGCAAATGATGGGGATGCCCAGCGGCGTGATGGAAATATCGTTGATATATTCGTGGTTCGTCTCATTGTCGAACTGGGTCCGTGTAAGGCGGGCTTGCAGCATTTCGTAGCCCATGAAGAAAAAGATCACGCCGCCCACCACCCGTAGACTATCCACTGAGATGGAGAAAAAGCGGAAGATCCACTGACCGGTGAGGGCGAAGGCGAGTAGGATAATGAGCGAGGTGAAGGTCGCCTTGCGTGCCACCCGGTGTGATTCCTGCGGCGACAATTTGGCGGTCATGGCGGTGAAGACCGGCACAACTCCGATCGGGTTAACCATGGTGAACATGGAAATAAAACTGAGCAATGCAAATTCAAACAGTGGGGAAGCGGTCATGGGTCTCCTGAGAAATTCAGATTAGATTTTACTCATTTTGAGGGTAATATAAAGCCCGTTTAAAAAAACAACAGCGACTACATTACTATGAAGCGAAATCTTGGTGACCCAAGGGGAGAATCTCTTTTGCCTGCCCTGCTCAGGCGCTATGGCGTATTGTCTGTTACCTTTGTTGTAACATTGATCTCAGTTTTGTTCTCTGCCACGCTCACAATTATCCTTCTTTATTCCCAAGAAGGATATATACCGATTACTGGTGTATTGATCTCTATTTTTGTGCCAATGATAATGGTGCCAATTGCCACGTATAACAACTATACCCTTGTCAATCGGCTTGACATCGCTGAAGAGCGCCTGCGCCATCTTTCCAGCATAGATGAACTGACAGGCGTTTTTAATCGCCGCCATTTTTTCGAACATGCCATGCGTGAGTTCGAACGAGCCAAACGCTATAACCACCATTTCTCGATGGCGATCCTGGATTTTGATAATTTTAAAGATATCAACGATGTCTACGGTCATCTTGCCGGAGATGCAGCATTGAAGCATGTTGCACAGATTTGCCTTGCCGGGCTTCGCCAAATGGATATCTTTGCCCGTTATGGCGGAGATGAGTTCATCTTCCTCTTCCCGAACACCAATTCACAACAGGCAAAGGAATGTCTTGAACGGATCATTGAGCAGTTCAAAGATTCAAGTTTTGAATATGCGGGGCATAAGATTCCGATCCGCACCAGTATGGGGGTTTCCACATTCCGCGAAACCATGACGGATTTAAACTCCCTCATGCGCGAAGCGGATTTTGCCCTGTACGCTGCCAAGCATCAAGGCGGGATGCGTGTCATCGCGCATCGTACCTTGACAGAAGTCTGATTCCGCAGATAATAACCGCATCAAGGCTGTGACAGAGGAAAGTAGGCTGACGGAAGCCGCCAGAGATGTGCAAGGCAGTTGGTGAAATTGCACTCGACCGAACCCAGTTGAAGTTCCCTCTCGAGCCGTTCAGGTGAATGATTTTCTAGTAGTCTGAACCGCACTCCCAGCGTTATGAGGGAAGCCGATGTTAGTCGGCACAAAGAGCATCGTCCTGAGCGTAGTCGAAGGACGATGAATTTGGGTGGTACCACGGGAATCTTCCTCCCGTCCCATTGTGGACGGGAGGTTTTTGTTTTTTAGACAATAGACCACAGACGATGGATGATGGGTTTTATGGTCAATCGTCCATTGTCAATGGTCAGACCTTGGAGGCATGTATGCAAGACAAATTAAACGAGATCGAAAAAGCCGCACTCGCTGCGCTGGCAGAGGTCAATGACCCAGCCACAGTGGAAGCGTGGCGCGTGACCCACCTCGGGCGCAGCTCGGAATTGATGGGAGTCTTTTCCGGCTTGGGCAAACTCTCCAAAGAGGAGCGACCCGCTGTCGGTCAGGCTGCGAACCGTGTCAAGGTGGCGCTTGAGGCTGCGTTGGAAGAAAAAGCCGCAGCGGTGAAACAAGCCGCATTGGCGAAATCCCTCGCCGAAGAAAAGTTGGATGTGACCCTGCCCGGGCGTAACAAACACGTTGGGCGTTTGCATCCATCCACGCAGCAGTTGCGCCGCGTGTTGGATATTTTGGCTGAGATGGGCTTCCAAGTCTTCACCTCGCGCGAAGTGGAAACGGATGAGTTCAACTTTCAGCATTTGAACTTCCCGCCGCATCACCCTGCGCGCGATATGCAGGATACGTTCTTCATCGAAGCCGAAGGACGCGGCGACAATCCCATTTTGATGCGCACGCATACCTCGCCGGGGCAAATCCACGCGATGCGTTACTTCGCGGCGACCGACCCAAGCAACCCGCCTTCGATTCGTATCGCTTTGCCGGGGATGTGTTTCCGTTATGAGCAGATCACAGCACGGTCTGAAGTGCAGTTCAATCAGGTGGAAGGACTCGCGGTTGGCAAGAACATCACCTTCGCAGACTTGAAAGGCACGATTGCGGATTTCGTGCGGAGAATGTTCGGCGAAGGCGCACGTCTGCGCTTCCGCGCTTCGTACTTCCCGTTCACAGAACCTTCCGCCGAAGTGGACGTGGAATGCTTCGTGTGCGGCGGCAAAGGCTGCCAGGTCTGCAAGAATTCAGGTTGGCTCGAAATTATGGGCTGCGGCATGATTCATCCCAATGTGCTAATCGCTGGCGGCTACGACCCGAAGGTCTACTCCGGCTACGCCTGGGGCATGGGACCGGAACGTCAGCTCATGCTGCGCAACAAAGTCGGCGACATCCGTTACTTCTGGGGTAACGATGTGAGGTTCCTGGAGCAGTTCTAGTTTTTACCGCTAAGAGCGCAAAGAACGCGAAGAAAAAGAAGAAAGAAACTTGGCGACCTTAGCGTGCTTGGCGGTTGAAAAGAGGAAATAACTATGAAGATACCTTTATCTTGGTTAAAAGATTTCATTGATTTGAACGGACTGTCTGTTGAGGATATCGCCCGTAAGTTGACCCTCGCTGGTATGGAAGTGGACGAGATTCTCTACGTCGGTCTGCCCATGCCTGTATACAAAGAAGGTGAGAAGCACGAGTTCAAGACCAACGGCATTGGCTGGGACAAGGAGAAACTTGTCGTGGCGGAGATCCGTGAGGTGAAAGCGCATCCCAATGCCGACAAGTTGACTCTGCTTGACCTGTACGATGGTCAGCAAGATCAGGTCGTGCTCACCGGCGCGCCGAACATCTTCCACCTCAAAGGCACGGGCAAACTGGATAAGCCCATCAAGGTGGCGTACGCGAAGGAAGGCACCACCCTCTACGATGGTCACGCTGAAGGTCAGGTGTTGATGACGCTCAAACGCGCCAAGATCCGCGGCGTGGACTCGTACTCGATGGTCTGCTCCGAAAAGGAATTGGGCATCGCAGAAGAGCATGACGGCATCATTATCTTTGAAGATGATGCGCCCGTAGGCATGCCGCTCGCTGATTACATGGGTGACGCTGTCCTCGATATTTCCATCCTGCCAAACATGGCGAGAAATGCGAATGTCGTCGGTATTGCGCGTGAGTTGGCAGCGATGTTG
>JBEBCV010000115.1:0-2590 GCA_041157505.1 Chloroflexota bacterium
GATGTAACGGCTGAAGTTGTTACCAGCGCCTTCATTGTCAGCCGACGGGATGCGGGCTGAGTGATAGTTACTGAACAGGTGGCTGTCAGGATCGTAGCCACCACCGGTGGTGTACAGGAGGATGTCAAAACGACCCTTCTTGCGCATGCCATCTGAATCCCAACCAGCCAGCAATACATCGGAAGGAAGGTTGTCGATCACCAGTTCGATGCCGATTTCCTTCATCATTTCCACCAATACCTGCTCAGTCTGTTCACGGAGTTGATTGCCGGTGGTGGATGAGATCTTCAAACTCAGGCGCACGCCGTCTTTTTCGCGAATACCATCGGCACCAACGATCCAGCCTGCTTCATCGAGCAGGGCATTGGCTTTTTCAACATTGAATTCACTTGCAGGTTGCGGACAAGCCCAGTAACCAATTGGCAGGACGGTGGTACCAACCTTGACATTGCCGCCCAACAACGCATCCACGATCAATTGCTTATCGATACCATACTGAATGGCTTGGCGTACGCGCAGGTCGCTTAGGGATGGGTGCGGGGCAACGGAGGGATCCGCAGGGGCAGAGCCATCGGTGGGTCCGAGGTTGAACACCAGCAGTTCGTTTTCGCCGTACCCATAGGTAGCGCCAGACCATGCAACTCCATCCAGTTGATCGATGGTGGGCAGGTCCGCTTCGGTCAGATCCCACAAGACAGTGATTTCGCCGGTGCCGAGCAACTGCACACCAGTTTCGCGCGAGGGTAGGATTTTCACGATCACGCTGTCCAGGTAGGGCTTGCCGGGTTCGCGGTAGTTGGGGTTTTTGACCAAGGTGATGTTGTCACCCGCTTCCCATTGTGCAACCATCCAGGGACCGGTTCCGATCGGGGCGCGGTTGTATTCCCAGGTATCCAAGGCTGCCAAATCGCCAGCGCCCTTTGGGATAATGTATGAGAATAGGCGGAGGTAAGGAGCGTATACATCTAGGAAGTACACTTCAGCGGTGAAATCATCGGGACATTCGATTTTTTCAATATCACTATATCCTGAGGTGCTTGCGCCTGACAGATCCGAGACGATGCCTTCATAGGTGAACTGCACATCGGCGCAGGTGAAGGCGTCGCCGTTCGAGAACTTGATATCCTTCTTAAGTTTGTAGGTTACCACCAGCCCGTCTTCAGAAACGGTCGGCAGTTCTTCTGCCAGCACAGGGGCATATTCGCCCTCGCCATCCACCGTTACCAGACCTTCGATGATGAAGGCGCTGATGACATCATCGATCGTTGCGGAAGCCAGCAGCGGGTTAAGCGTGCCGGGTTCCTGAGGCGTACCAACAATGACCGTGCCGCCTGTAACCGGGGCATTCGGGTCTACTGCCTCTTCGGTGGGGGCATCAGTGGTTTCTGCAGCAGGGGTGTCTGGCTCTGCTTGAGGGGCGGCTTCTCCACCCCCACACGCAGAGAGGACGAAGGCTGCCACGAGCACGAATGCCAATAACGTCTTGAACTGTTTCATTATTTCTTCTCCTTTTACTGGGTTTTGTTTTCTGCTCTTAATTTACTAAGAGCGTTCTTAACGGGATGGATGCACGCCGCGTCTTCCCGTCGTACACTGAGCCTTTTGTAAGAACATGCACCACTAAATTGGAAACTGCCACTGCACCGCCATTTTCGACTTCGGCAATATCGGTGCCGGTCATTTGTTTTCCATCCACAATTGTCACGGCGCCAGAACCGTACACTGTGATCTTGGAATCATTTTCGATAACCGCAGCCGTATCTTCATCAATGCCAACACCGACAATGCCGGGGTGCGATGCCACCGCGTAGATCAGCCGTCCGAGCCGGTCGCGCTGGCGAAAGTGTTGGTCAAAAATAAATTTGTTGGTAAAGCCCAACCCGGCAGACATTTGCAGAATTCGCTCGCGGGGAGATGCGCCCTCTTTGCCGTATGCAACCATCGTGGCGGAAAGAATCGAAGCACCTGCGCTTGTCCCGCCCACCACACAGCCGTTCTGGTACGCCTTAATCAACTCCGACTCCATTTGTGTCCCACCGATGATGGCTGCGATGCGCATTTGTGTGCCACCCGAAAAAAAGATGCCCGTGGCTTTGCGGATGGCTTGAATATTCTCTTTGAGATTTGCCAGGGCGCGCGAACGGAATTCCAAAGTTATGGCTTCCTTTGCGCCGAAGGTTTTAAACATTTCCACGTATTCCTTGCCCGTGTCACGCCGTTGGGAGGCTTGCGGCAGAATGACAATGCGGGCACGTTTGCCGCCGGCACGGTTGATGAATTCCATCAACACATCTGGCTTTTTCACTTCATCGAGTGCGCCGCCCATGGGCATGAGGGTTGTCATGCATTGCCCTGTAAGGATTGGATTAAGTGATGTGCTGCCGAGAGGATATGTGCCCGCATGGCTTCCCCTGCTTTTTGGGGATTATGCGCCTCCAAAGCCTCGATGATGGCTTGGTGCTCCTCCCGATCCTGATCTTCCCGTTGGGGTACTGGCTGTTGCGCTGTGGCAGGAAAATTGGCGATGAGCATGGTTGGGAAGGTTTCCCACATTTGCGCCAGAGACCGGATCAGGTATTCGTGTTTGCTG
>JBEBCV010000116.1:0-5497 GCA_041157505.1 Chloroflexota bacterium
TCGACTTAATGAACCTGATGACCACCTATATTCAAGAGATGCAGGCCCGTTACCGTGAACTTGCCACCGAGAAAGTGGAGCAACGAGTGGCCAACGCGCTGGTCCGCTTGGCAGGGCAGGCGGGCATAAAGTCCCAAAAAGAGGCGGGGATCGAACTATCCTTCTCCCGGCAGGATGTGGCAGAAATGACTGGCACCACACTCTACACAGTCAGCCGTCTGCTCAGCGATTGGGAACGGAAAGGCATCATCAAGACCGGCAGGGAGAAGATCATCGTCTTGAAACCGCATGACCTGGTGCGAATAGCGGAGGGGTTTGCGTAGGGATTTTGGAAATATTTGAATTTTTGACAATTTGCGCTAGCGCAAAGAAGGGTTTGGGGGAATGGGATATTCTGTATCCAATATGAACGATATTTTTGCAATTTCTGAAACCAGCGTAGAAGAGTTACTGAAAACCTCTTCTGAAACACCCCGCTTCTTGTTGAATTGGAAACTGGGTTGCATAGGCTGCGGGTTCATCCGCTTCTGCACGCTGGACGATGTCATCAAGACCTATCAGCTCGATGGAGAGAAGTTTCTTGAAGAGGCAAAAAAATTGATCGTTCACTCAACCTTAACAAGGAGTTCAGAATGAAACCCTATCTCAAGTTCTCAGTATTATTCATCCTGTTGGGCATTGTGTTAACCGCGTGTGCAGGTGCAGATTTCCAACCCGTTGGCAAGGAATACGTGCTCACCACCGACCTTCGCAATGGATCTTTGGTTTTCCTCGGCGTTAGCGACGAGATCAACGGGCTTGAAAACCCCACCCTCAGCGCCAAACCGGGCGAACGTATCACCGTTACGCTTATCAATGGCGGCGAAGGTCAGCACGATGTGACCTTCCCTGAAGTGAACGTCTCAACAGATGTGGTTAAAGAAAAAGGGGATGAAGCATCTGTCACATTTACCGTGCCTGAAGTTCACGGCGAAATGGAATATTACGACGGTGTTGGTAATCACAAAGAATTGGGCATGTGGGGCAAGTTGTTAGTCACCGAAACTGGACAGTCCATGCCGGTGCTCACCACTACCAGCAATGGTGACCCCGCTGTGATCGCTGCTTTTCAAAAAGGTGCTTGTGGTTCCTGCCATAACATCGCTGGAATTCCGGGTGCAGTGGGTGTGGTGGGACCTGACCTCTCTGATATAAACATGATGGCTGAAGAACATATCAACAACGCTGCCTATACCGGCACCGCCGCCACCATAGAAGAATTCCTGCACGAATCCATTGTGGACCCGAACCTGTTCCTCGCTCCCAATTGCCCAACCGGCGCTTGTGCCCCAAATGTGATGCCTGCCACCATGTCTCAAACATTGACCACCGATGAGATCAATTCGATTGTGAACTATCTGAGCGGACTTCCCGAAGGCGCTTACACCGAATCGACCACCAGCGAGAGCGCATCGACTGTTCCGCAGGAACCCGATAACAGCGGCGTAGACATTGTCCGCGACCCGACTGAAATCCCTGCCCCTGTTGGCAATCGTGAACCGCAAGTTGTGCGCATCGACCTCGAAGCCACTGAAGTGATCGGTCAACTCGCCGATGGCACCACTTACACCTACTGGACCTTCAACAATCAAGTCCCGGGACCCTTCTTCCGCGTGCGCATTGGCGATACCATCGAAGTTCACATGAAGAACAGCGGTTCCAGCACTATGAATCACTCGGTTGACTTCCATGCAGTCACTGGTCCTGGCGGCGGTGCAGTGATGACCCAAACCCAACCCGGTCAAGAAACTGTTTTCACTGCCAAGGCACTCAATGCAGGTTTGTTCGTCTATCACTGTGCAACCCCAATGGTGGCTGACCATATCTCGAACGGCATGTATGGTCTGATCCTTGTCGAACCCGAAGGCGGACTTCCCCCTGTAGACCGCGAGTTCTATGTGATGCAAGGTGAACTGTACACCGCCGGTGCATTCGGTGAACAGGGTCACCAAATGGGCGATACCACCAAGCTGCTCAATGAAACACCTGAATACTTCGTCTTCAACGGCGCAGTCAACGCCCTCAAAGACAAGAAGCCGCTCAAAGCCAATGTTGGCGAAAGTGTGCGCATCTTCTTCGGCGTCGGCGGACCTAACTTCACCTCCTCCTTCCACGTCATCGGCGAGATCTTCGACCGCGTGTATGACCAAGCCTCACTCACGGCTGCACCGCTCACCGACGTGCAGACCACCCTCGTCCCGCCCGGAGGCGCAACCATGGTCGAGTTCAACCTCGAAGTGCCCGGCAACTACATTCTCGTTGACCACGCCCTATCCAGATTACAACGCGGTCTCGTTGGAGTGCTCGTCGTCGAAGGCGAACCCAATCCAGAGATCATCAATGGCACCCCTTCCAACGGAAGTGGACACTAGATCAAACCAAAGCCCCGTCGAAATTTGACAGGGCTTTTCTTGTATAATCTTTTGGATGAAAAAACAAACGCCTCTTCTCTTAACAGCGAGCCTGATTATGCTTCTCCTCGCTGCTTGCTCGCCGAAAGCGACTCCTGACCCCAACATCCAGATCCAGCAGGCAGTCAACGCCACCCTTGCCGCCATCCCCACTTCCACCCGCGCGCCCATCCCAACTCCCTTCCCATCTCCCACGCCATTCAGTTTGGTGGGCTTGTTCTGTGAATATCAATTTTGCATCGGTCACCCATCTGATGTTTCTTTCTTCGATGTAAGCGCCCAACAAAACCCCGCCTCACCCAGCACCTACAGTCAGGGACTGTTGGCAGCCTTCAACGGTAATTTGTTTATCCAAGTGATGTGGCAGATCGCACCGGGCACCGCCGACCCCAAATTCCTCTTCGATACCCTGTTGGATGAAACCATCGATACTCCAGCCAATAATCTTGATGTCTTTCTGACACGTAACATGAATGTGGTCTACGATGACATCTCAACCCTTGCCACCCCATCCCTGCCTTATGGCGGCGCTGGTGCATGGACTTGTGGTGACCGCGTCTTTGCATGGAAAGTCTACACCCCGCAATCTGGCACCGCCCGCGGCATGTTTGATGAAGCCCTCGCTCGCTTCGACTGCGGACAATAGGAAAAATAGGTGAATGCATTTTCATGTTAAAAGACTTATGATGTTTTGCAAGGAGAAAATTCCATGTCCACTGAACAAGAAATCATGATCCTTCGCGGACGCGTAGCCGAATTGGAAAGAAAGCTCGATTTTATTTATAGAAGATTGGGCATCGAATATGTTGACAACCCCGGCACGGAAGACTCACACATTATTTCTCTGCTCAAAAAGGGCAACAAACTCGAAGCCATCAAAGCCTATCGCGAACTGACGAACGCCGACCTGGCTGAAGCCAAAAGAGCTGTCGAAAAGATCGAATCTTCCATCATGTAATCATAAATATAAAAAACGCCAGAGATTTTTATCTCTGGCGTTTTTATTTCCACTAGCAGGATTAATATCTTATTTTCCATACCCATGCGGATGAGTTGTATGCCATTCCCATGCACTGGAGAGAATATCATGCATGTTCGTATTTTTCGGTTCCCAGCCCAATTCTTTCTTGATCTTGGTGGGTGAAGCCACAAGGCGAGCTGAATCACCAGCACGGCGCGGCTGTTCCACTACAGGGATGGGATGACCCGTCACCTTACGTGCCGTTTCGATCACCTCGCGGACGGAAAATCCGTTGCCGCTGCCAACGTTGTAGACCATCTTGTCACGTTTCTCCAAAGCACCCAAAGCAAGGATATGTGCTGAGACCAGATCTGCGATATGAATGTAATCACGGATACAAGTTCCATCGGGGGTTGGGTAATCAGTGCCGAAGATCGTGGCAGAATCAGCCTGCCCTAACGCGATCTGCAACACGCGCGGGATCAAATGCGATTCGGGTTGATGTGCCTCACCGCGTCCGGGTAAAGCACCGCAGGCATTGAAATAACGCAGCACCGCATAATGCATTCCAAATATGGAGCGATACCATTCAAGCGCTTGTTCGGTCATCAACTTGGTGTGACCATAGACATTGGTCGGACCAATGGGCGAATCCTCCGTCAACGGCTCTTCGCTGGATTGATACACCGCTGCTGTGGACGAGAAGACGAACTTGCGGATACCGGCTCGAACTGCGGTCTCCATCAATTGCAGGGAGTTACCAAAGTTATTGCGGAAGAACCTGCCAGGATCTTTCATGCTTTCACCGGCTTCAATGAATGCCGCAAAGTGCATCACAGCATCGTATTTTTGGGAGGTTAACGCCTCAGCCAATGCGTGGCTGTCATCCAAAGAGGCATGGATGAACTCTGCCCCAGCCGGCACCGCCTCACGATGCCCTGTGACCAATGAATCATAGACGGTCACAGAATGACCAGCATTGACAAGCGCTTCTGCTGTCGCTGAACCGATATATCCTGCACCACCTGTAACAAAGATTTTCATGTATGCTCCTGTGAATCAAATCAACGATTGAAAATTATACCTGCGAAGATAATGCCTATTCGCCCTCAGGCTTTTCGTTCCACGCTTCGGCATACCAGCGTAAATAATCCCGGACATGTGCGCCCCAATAGATTTCTGAATGGTCACCGAGATAAAGTTGAAATTCATGTGGGTATCTAAAGTAGGTAAGCATATCTTCAAATTCAAGAATGCTCTTCCATTCCCGATCTACATCGCCCATATCCAGCCACAGGCGCGGACGGGATTCATCTGGCACATTTTGCACCAGTTTCTCCATGGCATATCCATCCCCTTTGAATATGGCGGGGGAATGCAAGCCGATGGAGCCGAACATGCCCGGGTTTTGAAGCCCAAGTTGAGCCGCCCAACCACCTCCACGAGATAGCCCGCCAATGGCTCGATGATCACGATCTGGAATAGTGCGATAGGTTGCATCGATATATGGGATCAGTGACCCAATCAAGCGGTCACCAAACCCCCAACCTGCTCCAATATTCCACAAGCTATCATCTGGGAAGACCACGATAAAGGGAGCGCTGGTGCCGGAGAAGAACATTTCATCCATCACTTGCGGCACACCAAGCCTCACCCACTGATCCATGGTATAGGTCTGTCCATGCAAAAGGTAGAGGACAGGATAGCGTTGATCGGTCAGTTCGGAATAGCAAGGCGGTAAATAGATCGTGTATGGCTGTTGCGGATCGGTAGTGGTGACCACTCCCTGCTCGATCTTTCCGGGTTGGGTCAGACAACCCAACGGAGTCGGTGTTGCTGTTGGTGGGATCAGAGTGGGAGTCGCCGTCACTGTCATTGTGGGCGAAGGGGCGGTAACCGTTACAGTAGGGGGAACTTCCTGAAAGGTTGAACAAGCCGAAAGTCCAATAAGAAGCGAAACAAGGGCTGCAATATGAATTGCTTGACGGGTATTCATCCTTCGCATTATACTCGGCAGGCTTGAAAGACATCGGGGCGTGGCGCAGTCCGGCTAGCGCGCTTGCTTTGGGAGCAAGAGGTCGCAGGT
>JBEBCV010000117.1:0-6251 GCA_041157505.1 Chloroflexota bacterium
TGGCGTATCTGTCGTAGGTAGGAACAACCTTGAAGCAGCAAAAGAGGCGAACATCGTCGTTTTGACAGTTCCCTATGCCGCACATCGTGAGACGCTCGAATCCATCAAAAATGCATTGCAAGGCAAGATCCTTGTGGATGTTACTGTGCCGCTTGTTCCACCGAAAGTTTCAACTGTGCAAATGCCATCTGCTGGCTCCGCAGCCCAGGAGGCAAAACAGATCGTTGGTGAGGGCGTTGAAGTTTGTGCTGCATTCCAAAATATTTCACATGAGCACTTGCTTGGTGAAGAAGGCGTGGAATGTGATGTGCTCGTCACCGGCAGCAGCAAAGATGCACGTGCAAACGTCATTCTACTGGTGGAAGCCGCAGGGTTACGCGGCTGGGATGCAGGACCCATTGAAAATTCTGTGGTCGTTGAAGGTCTTACCAGCATTTTGATCGGCATCAATAAAAAATATGGATCAAAACATGCTGGAATAAAGATCACCGGCATCTCAAATTAACTCTTAATGCGTAATGCGTAATTCTCACGTGTTACGCATTAAGTAACATGTGATATGGCTCTCACACTAACCTCACTCAAAAATATTCCCATCATCCGCCAAGGCAACAACCTGGCGGATATTCTTCTTAAGTCCCTTCAAGAAACCCATATAGATTTACAGGATGATGACATCCTCGTATTGGCTCAAAAGATTGTCAGCAAGATCGAGGGACGAATGGTCAACCTTGCGGATGTAAAGATGTCATCCCCAGCCATAGAGCTCGCTCCGATCGTTGATAAAGACCCACGCCTGATCGAATTGATCCTCCAAGAAAGCAATGAGGTTCTGCGGGTTCGAAAAGGTGTGATCGTAGTTGAACATAAGCTAGGGTTTGTCTGTGCCAATGCCGGCATTGACCATTCCAATGTCATGGGCGAAGGCGAAGAGATGGATGAATATGTACTTCTCCTGCCTGAAAATCCCGACTCCTCTGCGAGAAGACTTCGAGAGGAAATCAAAAGAAAAACCGGCAAAACCGTTGGCATTATGATCATCGACTCGCACGGACGTGCCTGGAGAAATGGAACTGTTGGTGTCTGCATAGGCTTGAGTGGCATTCCTGCCCTCATTGATGAACGCGGCTGGAAAGACCTGTTTGGTTACACCCTCAAAGCTACCATCATCGGCGTATCCGATGAACTTGCAGCTGCCGCTTCACTGGTAATGGGACAAGCGGCAGAGGGTACGCCTGTCGTCCATGCACGCGGGTTTCCCTACCCGCTCGGCGAGGGCGGTTCGCTCAAAGATCTCATCCGCCCAAAAGATATGGACATGTTCCGATAGGATGAAAAATACTAACGGGAATCTTATGCGACCTTGATATAAAAGGCTCGCAGTACCCATACAAATATTCCCGGAGGATCAATGCCCTTCCCTGAAAATTTCCTCGATCTCATAAAGCCGGAAACAAAAGCTTTTCTCTTTCTTTCCACAGTGAATTCCAAAGGTGTTCCACAAGTTACACCCATCTGGCTGGATACCGACGGCGAGTATATTCTTGTCAATACCAATGAAGGTCGCATCAAAGACCGTAACATGAAAAATAATGCGAATGTAGCAATGGTCATTCAAGACCCTAACGACCCATATCGCTATCTTGGCATGCAAGGTAAGGTGATTTCTCACACCACCGAAGGCGCAGACGAGCACATTAACATGCTTTCCCTTCGTTACTACGGCAAACCGTGGACGTACCGTGAGGGACAGAAGCGAATCATCTTCAAAATCCAGCCGACCTCCTTTGACGAACACAACTGATCTGCACACCTTCCTGCGAACAAGGCGATCAATCCGCCGCTTCAAACCGGAACCTGTTCCTGACTCGGTCATCCGGGAAATTCTCCACACTGCAACCTTCGCCCCTTCCGCCCACAACCGTCAACCCTGGCGGTTCGTTGTGTTGAACAAACACCATGAGATCATCCAATTTGCAGACCGGATGGCAGTTGAGTTTAAACACGTGCTGGAAAAAGACAACCTCCCACCCGAAGAAATCCAAAAGAGATTGTTACGCTCCAAAGAAAGGATCACCGGAGCCCCGGTTGTCATTCTGCTTTGTGTGGAAATGACCGAAATGGAAAAGTATCCAGATGAACATCGTCAACGAGCAGAATACTTAATTGCAACTCAATCAGGAGCCAACGCTGGAATGCAGTTACTTCTAGCCGCTCATGCCGAAGGGTTGGGTGGCGTTTGGGTGTGCAGTCCGTTATTTGCTCAAAACGCAGTAAAGGAAGAACTAAAACTTCCCGAAACTTGGGAACCGCATGCCATGTTTCTGATTGGTTACCCTGTGGAAATTCCTACAGCTCGTGAAAGAAAGAATTTAGAAGAAGTGGTGCTTTTTCGATGAAAATCGTTGCATTTGCAGGCGGAGTTGGCGGTGCCAAATTGGCGCAAGGACTGGCTCAAGTATTACCATCGCAAGATCTGACCGTCGTCGTAAACACTGGCGATGACTTTGAACACTTGGGGCTTTATATATGTCCGGACCTTGATACGGTCTGTTATACCCTTGCAGGGCTTGCCAATCCCGAAACCGGTTGGGGTCGTGCTGGTGAGACATGGAACACCATTTCCAATATCGAAAAGCTTGGCGGACCCGCATGGTTTCGTCTCGGCGACTCTGACATTGCAACCCATCTTGAGCGAACAAGACGACTTAAAGAAGGGAATTCACTTTCACAGGTAACAAAAGATTTCTGCATGGCATGGGGTATCGCCCCCACAGTCTTGCCCATGACAAACTCACCTGTGCGGACAATGGTTGACTCAGATGAAGGTGAACTCGCCTTTCAAGAATATTTTGTTCACAGACGCTGTGAGCCGAGAGTCAAAGGCTTCAGGTTCGATGGGGCCGATGTCGCTGAACCAGCTCCGGGTGTGCGTGAGGCGCTTGAATCTTCAGATGCAATCGTTTTCTGTCCGTCAAATCCTTGGGTGAGCATCGATCCGATCTTGAAAGTTGTCAAAGAGGTAAAAAAACCTGTGATCGCTGTGTCTCCTATCATTGGCGGTAAGACTGTTAAAGGACCTGCAGCAAAGATGTATAGTGAACTTGGGATCGAACCTTCTGCATTGGCGGTTGCTATGCATTACCGTACCATCTTGAAAGGCTTCGTGTTAGATAATGAAGATAAAGATATGGAAGATCAGATCAAAAGACTTGGCTTTGCAACTCTTGTCACAAACACACTTATGAATCAGCTAACAGATCGTCCACGACTCGCAAACGATGTGCTAAACTTTATCGGGAGCTTATAACAATGTCACTTTGGGCAATCGTGCCTGTTAAACCATTACGACGTGGAAAATCCCGCCTCGCCGGTGCGCTGACTGAAGAAGAACGCGCAACTCTTAATCAAGAATTACTGGAACGAACACTCAAGACCCTTACCGGTTTGAAAGAATTGGATAAGGTACTGGTCGTCAGTAGAGATTCACATGCGTTGACCATTGCGCGCAATCATGGTGCAAAAACCGTACAAGAAGATGGTCAACCCCATTTGAACACTGCACTGACCCGGGCTTCTGTGATCGCACAAGTGCATGCCACACAGGGAGTGCTGGTCTTGCCTGTGGACCTTCCACTTCTTACAGCAGATGATGTGCTGGCATTAATTGATCGAGCGGCGAAACCGCCTGTGGTCGTGATCGCGCCTGATCGACATCATAAAGGAACCAATGCCCTACTCATGGTCCCTGCAGGTCAGATCGAATATGATTTTGGAGAAGGTTCTTTCCAACGCCATTGTGAGAGGGCGATAGCATCCAAGGCGAGGCTTGAAGTTGTAGAGTTGCCATCGCTCGGCTTGGACCTTGATGACCCAGAAGACCTGGAACTCATTCGCAGGTTGGAAGCACAAAAAGTATAGACATGCAATTTGCCACATGCTCGCAAACCCTATGAAATTTGCGAAACATGTGGCAAAATTTTTATAAGTTGTCAGACAATCAATTAGAAATTCTTCACAGCGAAAACAAAGCCATATCATCCATTCCACATTCGAAGGAGAATGTCATGACCAAACAGCGCGTTGCTCTTTATCTGCAAGACTCACACGATCTACGTGATGGGCTCGACTATGTAAGGTACGCGGAAGAAAAAGGTTTCGAAGCAGTGTGGCAGGCAGAGAGTCGACTTGTCCGCGATGCGATCGTTCCAATGGCTGGCTATGCAGCAGTGACGAATAAGATCAAGGTTGGTTCTGGTGTGATCAACAACTGGACCCGCAACATTGGTTTGCTGGCTGCCACCTTCCTCACCCTCGATGACCTTGCTCCAAATCGCGTAATCTGTGGGCTTGGCGCATGGTGGGACCCGCTAGCTGCCAATGTCGGCATTGACCGCAAGAAGCCGCTTACTGCCATGAAAGAAACTGTACAAGTCATGCGAAAGTTACTCAATATGGAACGTGTGACCTTCGACGGCGAGTTCATCCACGTGAAAGGCATTGAATTGGATGTGGTCTATGGTCGGCGCGAACCACGCAATGTACCCATCATGATCGGTGCGACTGGCGATAAGATGATGGAACTGACCGGTGAAATCGCAGATGGCGCTGTACTCAATTATTGTGTTGCACCTGATTACAACGACAACGCCATGGAACTGTTACATAATGGCTTGAAAAAATCAGATCGCAAGATGGAAGATTTCGACCGCCCGCAATTGATCGTCTGCTCGGTGGATGAAGATCACGACAAAGCCATTGACTATAGCAAGATGTTGCTTTGTCAGTACATTGCCCAGCAGCCGCACATCGCCAAGGCTTCTAATGTTTCAGATGAAGTGGTCCACCAGATCCAATCCATTCTTGGCTGGCCTGCCACCAAAGAACAGGTAATGAAAGCCAAAGACCTTGTGCCCGATGAACTGGTTCTGAAGATCACCGCCTCCGGTACACCCTCTGAAGCGAAAGCCAAAGTGGAAGAGTATAAAAAGCGCGGTTGCACCTGCCCCATCCTTTACCCAGTTGGCGGCAATTTCAAACTACTGATCGATACGTTCGCACAAGAATAAACAAAATAACAGGCAAACACCCCGTCAAATTGGCGGGGTGTTTTGATTCATTATTCCAAAATAAAAGGGAGGATTCGCATCTGCAATGGTGAGATTCGTCACCTTGCCCATGAATTTTGCCCATGCTATCCTTTGTCGGCTACAAACTGACCGGTCAGTCTATTAATCATGAGCAAAAACGATCCAGAATCCGCAGAAACCCGCACCCGCATTCTTGAGGCAGCAGTGAAGGTCTTTGCCACAAAAGGCTATCACGACGCCAAGGTGGACGATATCGTCAACGAAGCTCAAACCTCAAAGGGTGCGTTCTATTTCTACTTCCCCAGCAAGCAAGATATTTTTATTGCCCTAAGCGACACCTTTGCCGATCTGCTCGAAAGCAAGTTGAGCGAAGCCATGCAAAGCGAAAGCCACGGATTGCAACAAATGGATGCTGCCCTGCAAACCAGCCTTGGCTTGTTCAGTCAGTATCGCGGATTGGCAAAGATCGCACTCGTTCAAGCTGTAGGATTGGGCGCTGTCTTCGAGGAACGCCGCCGTGCCATCAACGATAGGCTAACGCGCCTCGTCCAAACCAGACTTGATGTTGCTGTGGCAGAAGGAAGCATTCCCCCACTGAAAACGGATCTCGCCGCCCGTGCCTGGGTTGGCTCATTGAATGAGATCGTCATTCATTGGATATATACCGGTACACCATCACTGGAAGAGTCTTTACCAGAGTTAAGAAAATTTTTAGCACGCTCCATTGGAGTTCCTGAAGAAAAAATATAGCGAACAATGGAATTCTATGGTCATTGGTCTGTTGTCCATTGTCAAATAAAAGGAGAAGTATTTCATGCGAATAGCACGTTCCCTGTTCTTTGTTGTTGTTACATTGAGTCTCGTACTCACCGCCTGCACACCTACGGCTGCTCCTGTGGCAGAGGCTGCTGTAACTGGGGCAGTATCAGAGGTCCAGACCGAAGCGGTGGCGTTGACTGAAGCTCCTGTTGCAGTTGAAAACGTCGGCACACTCAAGATTGCTGTCCTGCCCATCATCGATACCTTGCCAATGTATGTTGCCGAAACTGAAGGTCTATTTGCCAAACATGGCGTGACCGTTGAACTCATTCCCGTCGCATCTGCACCTGAACGCGATCAACTGCTCGCTGCCGGTCAGGCAGATGGAACCATCAACGAAAC
>JBEBCV010000118.1:0-7296 GCA_041157505.1 Chloroflexota bacterium
CTATTTCTCAAACTGCGTGATCAATTCCCTTCTTCTGAATTGGTTTGTGATGCACAAACTCCCTTTATGATCTGGGCGAACAACTTGCAATTGGCATATGGCAAAGTGGATGCGCGTCTGCGTTGGGGGCTCAAACGAGGAGTGGATGTTGAAGCATGGGGAGAGAATATCCGCTTGTTGGATGAGTGGAATTACTTCGACGATGACAATTCGAATCTCAGAGCCTTTCGCTGGATTCGGATGTTTCCACCATTGGCAAAAGCATCAGGAATTTTCCATTATCGTTTGGGGTGATTTATCGAACCGGACTTATATCCGCGGGCACGTAGATGCGACTCTACAAGCCATGATAACCATTAACGAGTGGTGTCAGAATCTCAATGTGTTCTACCGCATATTGATTTGCTGCTGCATGCCTACTGTAAATCCATAGTAAGCTCTCAAAAGGCACCTGCCATTTTCATAATAAGGTTTTACATATCATGGTGTGTCAGTACTTATGATGTAAAGCTCTCCGCCGCCAAATGTGTCATCTACTTTTTTATATCCATGGGATTTCGCATACTTAATTAAAGGTTTATCAAGCTTTCCTTCAAAACCAACAAATATCGCAGAAGGTTTGTCTTCATCAAGAAGGTTCCAAATGGAGTTTGGTGAAGTCACCACAAAGAGCCTTTGTTCTTCAGGGCTAAG
Source organism: Chloroflexota bacterium (assembly GCA_041157505.1). GTDB lineage: Bacteria > Chloroflexota > Anaerolineae > Anaerolineales > Villigracilaceae > Villigracilis. The sequence continues at coordinate 694 of JBEBCV010000118.1, forward strand.
GAAATCTCCGATCCGGTATGTAAATGGACCCGTCGTTAATTCAGGATAGATGGGTAGATTGGCTTCAATGATATATAGAGGAGATAAGGTGGCAATCTTACGGTTTGTGTCTATACCATTATCTAAAAGTGTTTTTCTGATTTTTAGTGAAACATCATGAATATAAATTCCACTCCAACTACTTCTGTCCAGTCGAGGTGTGGAGTTTTTAAATGAAGGGATGCTGTAAACCAGGGATACTAGGACAAGAATAAGTACTAGGTGCTTATTAAATAAAACAGTTTGTAGTGTTGAAGTTTTTAAAGGAAGGTCTGACTTTGATGCTTGTGAAAAAATTAAGAGAATAAATAAAAAGCTTATTGGCATGATGAAGTATTGGGAAATGGAAGGTGTGGGTATTAGTGCAGTCAGAATTGCAATTGAAGAAAGCAATAGAGGCAATAATATTTTTTCCTTGGTCACTTTCTGTGTAAATCTATTAATTGTACGAGGACCTGTGTAAATAAAAGATGCGACTCCGATCAAAATACCTGATATCAAAATTAGGTTGTTTGGCTGTAAAAATATAACAAGTGCGAACGATATTTTTTGTTTCAGTGACATTGCGTCTGAGAATCCAGTATCCTGTCGCCATTGAGTATTGAGGTTGTGATACCCCAAGTTGTTGAAGATAAAAGATTTAATGTCGGTGAGGTAGAGAACTACAGGCAGTAATCCAATTACTAAGCCAGCAATAAAGGAAAGAAATACGTTAATATATTTTTTTCTTTTGTCATTTGTGGTGTCACTTATCAGTAGGTGCAAAAAACTGAATATAACAAATGGAACAATAATAGTAGCATAAGTAAGTTTTATGCCTATTGCGATCGCTAAAAGAAAACCCGCAATGGCAAAGCCGAAGTATCCACTACGTTCTTTGTAAATAGAAACATTGAATATATAGAAACTTGCTAGTGAAAAGAATACAGGCATTATGTAATTAGAAACTTCTGTCGAAGGATCTGTGATGCTTGGATTCAAAAGAAAAAGGATAATAATGCTCAGGGAAAGATTGATGTCCTTTAGAACCTGTTGTCCTTGTATAAGAACCAAAACGGTAGAAAAACAAAGAGACAGGAAGCTAATAAATTTTCCAGCTAATAGATAATAAGAGGTAATGTTTAATGATTTAAATAGGCTGCCGTACAATAAAGGAAGATATGGCATTTGCACATATGCAAAATCCTTGTATAGGATATTATTTTGAGCAGTAAGAATGCTTGCGGTAATGTACATATGTTCGTTGTGGTCTAGGGAGGTCATAATTTTGAAAAACACTTTAGTAAGCGTAAATAAGAGAATGGTAACCAAGAAAAAGAAAATTATTTTTCTGTTCATAAATAGTTATTCCTGAAATATATGTTTTGCGCATTGTGCAGTCCTCAATTTCCATTGAGGGTAAAGAACCTGATTAAACTTATAAATTTATATATCCCCTTGCTTTTATTGAAGAAATTCTAGCATGAATAGAGAAGGAATTGCAGATTTCGTGTAAAAGTATCAAAAGGTGACAGTCATCTGCGAGATGACTGTCACCTGAATAAATTTCAAACCAGATAAACATCTGCAGGCACATAGATGTGAACCTGCCAGCTGTGATAATCATTGCCGAGCGGGGTCAGAGTCTCCTTTCAAGAGGGTATGAGGTGGGGCGTATTTGATTGGGGATTAAGTTGGAAAGGTGGAAAAATTTTTAGTTCATCCTGTTGACGGGGTTATACTTCGTGCTTACATTGGCTCACTGCTGAAAGCTGACAGTAACTAATAGCTTTCAACGGTCAGCATTCAGTAAAACCTAACCACGAGAAACCATGACAGCTCCTTCCTTTACCTCCCGTCGTTCCCCTGTTTACAGCCGCAGTGGAATTGTCGCCACATCGCAGCCATTGGCAACGGCTGCGGGAATTGAAATCCTTTCCAAGGGTGGCAATGCTGCCGATGCCGCTGTGGCTGCCGCTGCTGCACTGAACGTTACCGAGCCAACGTCTACGGGCATTGGCGGGGATATGTTTGCCTTGTATTTTGACGCGCAAACAAAGCAAGTCACCGCACTGAATGGATCGGGGCGCGCTCCTGCCGCGCTGACGCTTGAACGGCTAAAGCGTGAGGGACTCCTCGCTGATAGTTTGCCGTTCTATCATCCGCATACGGTGACTGTCCCTGGGGCGTGCGCAGGCTGGTGTGACTTGATTCAGAAGCACGGCTCGCTTTCGATGGGCGACATCCTCGCGCCTGCGATTCGACTCGCGGATGAAGGCTTTCCCGTCGCACCGCTCACTGCTCACTTTTGGGCACGTGGCGTGGACAGGCAATTGAAGTCCGCGTTGAATGGGCATGAGATGACCATCTACGGACGTGCACCGAAGGCTGGCGAAATTTTCCATAATAAAGGTTTGGCGCGCACGTTCAAACTCGTGGTGGAGCAGGGCGCTCACGGCTTTTACCAAGGCTCGGTTGCAGAAGCAATTGTCGCCGTAATTAAAGAGGCGGGCGGATGCATGTCCGCTGAAGACCTCGCGTCGCATGTGTCCACATGGGAGAGTCCCATCTCTGTCGATTATCGCGGACTGCGCGTGTATGAATGTCCGCCGAATGGACAGGGCATCACGGCGCTGATCGCATTGAATATTCTCGAAGGCTTTGACCTGGCTTCAATGGATTTGCTCTCGTCGGAAAAAATGCATCTGATGATCGAAGCCATGCGCCTTGCGTTTGCCGATGCGAAGTGGTATGTAAGTGACCCGGCGTTTGCGAAGATCCCGATGAAGGAGTTGCTCTCGAAAGAATACGCGAGCGAGCGCCGCAAGTTGATCGACCTGAAACGTGCGACGGTTGACCCGCAGCGTGGCTCGCCGGTGAATTCATCGGGCACAGTCTATTTGAGCGTGGTGGATGGGATGGGCAATGCGTGTTCGTTCATCAACAGCAATTACATGGGCTTTGGCACGGGCATCGTGCCGATGGGCTGGGCCTTCACCCTGCAAAACCGCGGACATAATTTTAGCCTCGACCCAAATCATCCCAATGCGCTTGCGCCCGGCAAACGACCGTATCACACGATCATCCCTGCAATGGTGACGCGTGTTACGGATAACTCGTTGTACGCTTCGTATGGCGTGATGGGCGGCTTCATGCAACCGCAAGGACATGTGCAAGTCTTGTCTGCGTTGAAGGATGCCGAGCTTGATCCACAGTCTGCGCTTGACCTGCCGCGCTTCTGTCTTGATGCGGAATCATCAGGAGGGCGTGTTGATATTGAAGAAGGTATGCCGACTGTCACTGTGAATGCACTACGTGAGATGGGGCATCCGTTGAACGAGATCAGCGGGTATGAACGAGCTGTCTTTGGCAGGGGACAGGTGATTCTGCGGGATGATGCTGGTGTACTGTGCGGTGGCAGTGATCCGCGGGCTGATGGGGTTGCGGGAAGTTTGTGATTTTTAACCACAGATAAACGCAAATGAACTTTGATTTTATAAATCCATTTTATCTGTGTTCATATGTGGTGAATTTTAAAAACAAGGAATTGATATGCGCTTTGAAGAACTGAACTGGATGGACGTGGAACGATACCTTGAGCAGGATGACCGCCTGATTTTGGTGACGGGAGCATGTGAGCAACATGCCTATTTGAGTTTATTGACGGATATCAAAATTCCACTGGCGATGGCGGACGCCGCCTCAAACGCGACCGGGGTGCTGGTCGCTCCGCCCGTGAACTTTGGCAACTCTCCATACTTCCGCGACTACCCCGGCACACTGACCTTGCGAGTCTCAACCCTCAATGCGGTGGTCGAAGACCTTATCCGCTCGGCGTATCATCAGGGCTTTCGGCGGATCTTGATCCTGAACGGTCACGGCGGCAACAAGGGACTAAACGTCCACTTGAACGATGTCAACAACGACATGCCCGATTTGAAGTTGAACTGGTACGACTGGTGGATGTCTCATTCGGTGGAGAAGGTGGCGCTCAAATACAACCTCAAGCCGAAACATGCGAATTGGTTGGAAGCATTTCCGTTCACCGTGGTCAGCGAGATGCCAAAGGAGCCAAAACTCTCGCCCATGGTTCCCAGCTCCATTATGGACTCCAAAACCGCCCGCGAAGTCTACGGCGACGGTTCATTCGGTGGCGAGTATTTTGTCGATAACGCGATCATGACCGAGATGTTCAACGCCGCAGTGGAAGATATTTTGATGATGTTGAAGTTTGAGTAAAAGCAGTGGAAGGTGGATAGTGGGCAGTGATCAGTTTGTGTACTATCCACTTCCCACTATCCACTGTTAACTATCAGACAAACCCTTCGGCCATCAAAATCCCCTCAAACGCCTGTTTAGCATCTTTGACGGCTTTCTCTTTCCAATCTGTTGCGGAGGGATTGAATAATTCTTCAAATCCGCGTTTGGCTTCGGCATGGACTTTTTCATTGACCGCCCCATGCCAGTAAGCGCGATTCTCGTGGATCATCACCCGCGGACTTTGGAACAAGCCATAGAGCGTATCGCCGAGGGTTCCGAATTCAAAAGACGTCGCGTAGATCTTCTTGGTGGGATAGTCACGCTGTTGTAAGCCGTAGATGTAATCGATCATGTCGCCGCGGATGGCGTAGAACTCGTCCGCAGTGGCAGCAACCACGAGCGGATAGTTGAAACGCTTCTCGAAATATTCTGATGTGCCTTTATCCAACGCCGAGTTGACCAAACTCATCTGGTAGCGCGGACCGTAGCCGGTGTGCATGTCGAGGTGCAAAACCTGGTCGTAGTCGCGCAATGCCATGTTGTACAAGTCCATGAGGGTGCGCGTCTCTTCGGGCATTTCCGCGCCGCCGTAGTACAAACCTTTTGGGTTGCGGTACTGTCCGAGTAAGAGCGCGTAACGGAAATCGCGCATGCCCATTTTTGCTACGTGCAGTCCCAGCCCGAAAAGATATGCGAGGTTATTGAGTAACGTATTGGTTAGAGTACTCTTGGGATTCAGGAACGCATCGATCTTGTCGTAGGCGGGATTGAAAGTTGGGTCAAAGTGCAGGTCGAGCATGAAAGTGCGGTTCAGGTCGATGTTGTCTCGATTGCCACGACGATGATTTTTCATGCCCCATGGATTGATCGCATGCACAAGCAGAATAGCAGTTGTGCGCGGGTCGAGCTTGGGCATGTAGTCTTCGACGAATTTGTGCATCATTGCCGCGCCGACATAACATTCCACGCCATGTTCGCCGGTAGTAAAGACCAGGATCTTCTCGCTCTTTTCAGTGGCGGGGGAGTAGATCCAGTCGATGGTCAGGCTGTTATCGTAGGATAAGGCATGTTGATGCAGTGCAGCCTTGCCCCACATTTTTTGAATGCTGGGCAAATATCCGCGAAAGCGTTCGCGTGAGGATTCGTAAGTCTGGGGAAAGAGGGATTGTGTGGTGGTCATAGTTTCTCTGACGATGGACGATAGACCATAGACCATCGACGAACTTCCATCGTCCATCGTCTACGGTCCGTGGTCATTAATTTTGATAGGACTCCAACTTGTATTCCGTATAAACCGTCTCACAGGGATGCCCGCGCCCGATCCAGCTGGTGAGCGTTTCCACTTGGACGATGATGCTGAAGACGGTCACGCTGTTGTGTCCATGCTTGCAAATGGAGGTGGGATACCCGCCGTGGTCCGCGAGCAGTTGCTTGAACAGGTCGGGAGTTAATTTGCCGTAGTTCTCTTTTAAGAGATACTCAGCTCGGTTGTGGCGAATGATCGAGTTGGCGATCGTGCTCCGGTCCAGTTCGAAGCGACGCATGGCAGGATGGGTATAGTGATTCGCGTGCGCCATCACATCCTTTTCGATGTAGATCGCTTCGAGGTCGGTGGCGCTGCCTTCCATCGAATAGACTTCGCCGGTGCCATCCGCGATGACATTGTTATAGCTGGAGGCACGTTCCTTGAGTAGACAGGCATCCATCGCTTCGCTCAGAGTCTTCGCCCCGAGAATGGCACGCACGACCAGAAGGCGTGGCACACCGTGGCGGACGTCGTTGCTGTTGAGCTGATTGCCAGTCAGGCTGATCTTTGCCGCGTTATAGCCCGCGCTGATTCCAACCCCGCCCGCTGAAACGCCGATGAATTCCGGCTCATCGCCTGCTTGAATTTTGAGAATGACTAAATCTTCTTCGGTCTTGGCGGAAAGGTCATTGGTGTGCGCTACGAGAGTTGTTCCGTCGAGCGTGGCGCGTCCGCGGGCAGCCATGTCGGTGCAGCCTTTGCCGTAGGGCGGAGTCTCCCACAGTTCTTCCAACATCGAAATGAAGAGTTCGTCGAATGGCACACCCGCGCCTTCGGCAATACCTTCGAGTTCATCTATGTATTGCGGGTAGACCGCGCGGCTGTGGGTTTGGTAGATGCGGCTTTCGTTCACGAGCATGTCCCAGGTTTTGCCCGGCGGCAGACTCTCGTGCAGTTGACCCATCATCCTTGCGATCTGCGGTTTGCATTGTTCGCCGATCTGCCTGCCGACTTCGCGATACGTTCCGCGCGCTTCGATGATGGGAATGGGATGGTTAGACATACACTCTCCTTAATAT
>JBEBCV010000119.1:0-3212 GCA_041157505.1 Chloroflexota bacterium
TTTTCGGATTCCCATTGGTATCAATTTGAATTTCTTTCCATTTCGAACTATGGAAATAAAACGAAATGCCCGTGTTGAATTAGGTGTGCCTCATTCTGCTTTTGTGGTCGGTTCTTTTCAAAAAGATGGCGTGGGCTGGGATGATGGGTTGGAGCCGAAACTTATTAAGGGTCCTGACATGTTCGTTGAGACCATGAAAAGATTGAAGAAAGACATCCCGGAATTATTCGTCCTGCTTTCAGGCCCCGCACGTGGATATGTTAAGAAGGGTTTGGAAGAGGCTAATATTCCGTATAGACATACTTATCTTAAGTCCTATCCGGAGATAGCAAAGTTATTTCAGGCGCTTGACTTGTACGTTGTGGCATCTCGTCAGGAAGGTGGACCGAAGGCGATCCTTGAAAGCATGGCGAGTGGTGTACCGCTTGTGACTACAAGAGTTGGGCAGGCTATGGATCTGGTAAAACACGGTGAAAATGCGTGGATGGTGGATGTGGAAGATGTGGATGCGCTTGCTGCCCATGCTTTGCAAGTCTATCGTTCCGGCTCGGATTCGCTGCAACCTATTCTAAAAGCTGGGCGTGTTACAGCAGAAACCAATAGTTATGAGAGCCAGATTCCCTTATGGGCTGAGTTCATGAAAGGATTTGTTAAATGAGTTCGATCATCCAAAAGACAGCATATTATCTTTTCCCCCGCTCATTGCGTAGATTTATTATCAAGACGATGGTTGGTGCCGAGGAATCTGCGGATCCGCGCGAAGCGACAAAATGGTTGCTTGGCGTATATGATTATGTTAATTACGAGATAGATCTACAGTGTAAACGCTGGGGTGATGGAGTCCACATTAAGCACGAGGTAATGGATGGCATTCACTCATTTTTTTACGAGCGCATTGAAAAGAACGCCAAAGTTCTAGACCTCGGCTGTGGGTATGGCGCACTAGCTCACGCTATTGCTGTTCATTCAGACGCCCAGGTGTTGGCGATTGATTTTGATGCGGCACAGATTGAATTTGGAAAGAAGCGCTTTACTCATCCGAACATCCAGTTTGTGGTTGGAGATGTGTTCAAAGACATCCCTGAAATCGGTTCTGTGGATGTTGTCATTTTGTCGAGTGTGCTCGAACACTTGAATAACCGTCCCGAATTTCTTAAAGACCTGACGGCACGTTTCAAGCCCAAGAAGTTCCTTATTCGGGTGCCAACTTTTGAACGCAATATCCATGCTGCGCTTAAGAAAGAACTCGGTTTATTCCCATACACCGATGATACACATGAACTCGAATATTCCAGAGATATCTTCTACACTGAAATGAAGCAAGCCAGACTCACTGTAGAACATTTCGAGATCCGTTGGGCTGATATTTGGGCGGAGTGCGTTCCAGTAAAATAATATGCTTAGAAATTTGCTCGGTTTTTTCAAACGATCTAACCCGACTTTCTTTCGGGTTATGTTTGCTTTGCGAGATTGGGCAAAGTCTCTTCCAACACGGGCAAAGATTTCTGCCTTAATTAACGATAATACCGGACAGAAGGTTACCTATCTAAGCCCGAACTTTCCAAAACCGCCCGCAGTACGAAGCCAATTTGCCCATGGCGGCTCGGTCAAGTTGACCTATCTTGCAGAGAATTTTCCGCATCACTTTCCTTCTGCAAACCTATTGTATGCTGTTAGTAGTGTGGCACATCCTTTGCAAATGGAGATTCTCCAAACAGCGAAGCGCAAGAGATTGCGTATCATCGTCAATCAAAACGGCGTTGCCTTCCCGGCATGGGATGGCGAGAACTATGAAGCCTCGAATCGTTCTTTGAGGCAATTGATCAGCTTTGCAGATTTCATCATTTACCAAAGTCAATTTTGCAAAGATAGCGCGGAACGATATATCTTCCCGCCGGATGTGCCAAATGAGATCCTTTACAACCCAGTGGATACCCGCCTCTTCTCTCCCGATGCCTGCCCGGCAAAACCTGAGACATTGACCTTGCTTTTAGGCGGCAACCAATACGAAAAGTATCGCCTTGAGTTGGCGTTGCGAACGCTCAAAGCCTTGCATCGAGAAGTTCCCAATGCAAAATTGATCGTCACCGGCAATCTCTGGCTTCCACGAGATGAAGCAGAAGCATGGACAAAGCAAGCCTTGCAAGACATGAATCTAATTGAGCATGTAATCTTTACGGGAACTTACGCCCAAACCGATGCACCTACTTTGTATTCACGGGCTCATCTTTTACTGCACACCAAATACGCTGATCCATCACCAGGCTTGGTGTTGGAAGCGATGGCATTGGGAATGCCGGTTGTATATTTGAATAACGGCGGTGTGCCAGAGTTGGTTGGCGATTCAGGGATGGGTGTGGAAGTGAAACACGACTGGAATCAGATCAACCTGCCTGAGCCGCAAGCAATGGCAGATGCTGTCATGCAAGTCTATGCCCGCCGTGAGGAATTTTCGCAAAAGGCGCATCAGCGGGCTGTGGACTTGTTCTCTTTGGAGAAATTTGTTGCTAAGCATAAAGAAATTTTCGATAAGGTTTTGAATTCCTGATGAAAATTTCTGTCATCATTTGCACTCGCAATCGCTTTGACGATTTTATGAAAACTCTACCATCCGTCGCGGCGCAGACTCGTCTGCCGGATGAATTGATCGTAGTCGATTCGTCGGATGAGAAGAAGCTTGAGGCATATCTCACTTCGGTTAAGTTGTCTTTCCCTGTCCGCTATTTTCACACCCAGCCCGGCTTGACCTTGCAGCGCAATCATGGCATCCATGAATGTTCTAGTGATCTTATTTTTTTCTTTGATGATGACGTAGATTTAGACATAAACTATCTCGCTGAAGTTGAAAAAATATATACCAATGATGCAACTCATGCAATCGGCGCAGTTGGCGGAAAGATTATTAAGACGTACTCTCTTCTATCTGCACGACAGAAACTTGAACAATTTACTTTTTACGTTTTGCGCCTCATCTTCGGTGTAGTCGGAATCCATAATGGAAAATTCTATCCTTCCGGCATGCCCTCGCACCCACACGCAAACCAGCCAAGCGGATATATCGAATGCCTCTCCGGCTGTTGTATGGCATTTCGGCGCGAAGTGTTTGAGAAAGCAAAATTTGACGAAGCTCTGGCTCATTACGGTTTGATGGAAGATGTGGATATCTCCAAGCAGACTCTCGACGCAGGTTATAAGATCTATTATCAGACCTC
>JBEBCV010000120.1:0-8546 GCA_041157505.1 Chloroflexota bacterium
AGATAACAACATCAAGATCGCCATTGTCGGGAAGCCAAATGCTGGAAAATCCAGCTTGCTAAACCGCCTTGTCGGCGAAGAGCGCGTCATTGTCAGCCCCATTGCAGGGACAACTCGTGACGCCATTGACATGTCCCTCGAATTTGGCGGTCTGCCCATCACACTGATCGATACAGCAGGCATCCGCCGGCGCGGAAAGATCGAAAAAGGCGTGGAAGAATACAGTGTCATCCGTTCATTCAAAGCCATCGAACGAGCAGACGTTTCTCTATTGATGATCGATGCCACGACAGGCATCACATCACAAGATGCGCATATCGCTGGTTTCATTAAAGATGAATGGAAGTCTTGCGTAGTCCTGGTCAACAAATGGGATGCCATCGAAAAAGACGGCACTACGATGGATGCGTATACCGAGAAGATCCTTAACGATCTGAACTTTGTTTCGTACGTCCCTATTTTGTATATCTCCGCGAAAACCGGGCAACGTGTTGATCAAGTTTTACCCTTGGCTCTGCGTGTTCAAGAAGAGCGCCTCGCTCGTCTCACCACATCCAAGATCAATGAGATCATCCATTCGGCGCAGGACGCACATCCACACCCAACCCATGCTGGTCGTGCCTTGCGCATGTACTACGGCACACAGGTCCGCAGCGACCCGCCAACCTTCATGATCTATGTCAACGAGCCATCTCTGATGCACTTCACCTATCTACGCTATTTAGAGAATCAGATCCGCGCGGAATATGGCTTCCTTGGCACGCCTATCCGAATTGTATTAAAGGGCAGGCACGAATAGTCCTTACATGAATAAAAGAGCGATCCTCATAGCTGGCGATGTAATCGCCTTTGTCATTCTCACATTCATTGGTTTTGCAACACACGGAGAAACCAATGCATCTTACCTACCACGCATGGCAGCAGCATTCTTTCCAGTTGTGTTCGCTTGGTTCGTACTGGCACCCTGGTTCGGTCTGCTGGATGAAGCGGTGATCAACACTCCAAAAAATCTGTGGCGAATTCCACTTGCTTTTCTCTTTGTCGCCCCGCTTGCTGTCATCTTAAGAGGCACATGGCTCAATGCCCCAGTTTTGCCATTATTCGCCCTTATCTTCGGCGGCTCGAACGCCATTGGAATGATGGTATGGCGTTGGCTATATCAAGTAATCTTTAGTAGAAAAGCCTAACCACTTTCTCAGATCATCTCGATACAGACCCGGATCACCTCCGGGTCGATTTGTTTCCCATAATTTTCTTCGAAAAGAACGGGTAAAATTAGTGCATGGATGAAACAGCTTTAATTCACTCCGCACAACAAGGCGACCTGAACGCGTTCAATACGATCATTTTGCATTACCAAGATGCAGTCTTCAACACTGCCATGCGCATCCTTGGCGATGAAGATATGGCACAAGATGCTGCACAAGAAGCGTTCATCTCTGCATTTCAAAGTATCAAGACATTTCGCGGCGGATCATTCAAAGCATGGATCCTGCGAACTGTAACCAATGCCTGTCTCGATGAACTGCGCCGCCAAAAGCGCCGTCCAACCACGCCGCTCGAACCTGAAACCAGCGACGGCGAAGAGATGGATTCTCCAAAATGGCTTGCAGATTCGAGTATGACACCCGCCCAAAAAGCTGAAGCCGATGAACTCGAGCATGCCATTCAACACTGCCTTGATGCTCTCCCCACTGAGTTCCGCACCGCAGTTGTACTTGCGGATGTGCAAGGCATGGATTACACCGAAGTTGCAAGTGCAGTACGTGTGCCTTTGGGCACAATAAAAAGTCGACTCGCTCGTGCGCGATTAAGATTACGTGAGTGTTTGCGCTCGTTCGAGGAACTTTTACCCTCTTCATTTCGTCTGGAAGAGGAGAACATCCGATGAAAAACTTTCGAGATATAGAAACACTTTCTGCTTATATTGATGGACAACTCAACGAATCGGATGCGGCCCGCTTGGAAGCCCGCCTCAAAACCGACCCCGAGCTTGCTTCCGTTATGAATGACCTTCGCGCTGCCCGCGGCATTCTCCGCAAACTGCCAGCGCGCAAGGCTCCACGCAACTTCACCCTTACTCGTCAAATGGTGGGTCTCAAACCACCGATGCCGCGCACATATCCGCTGTTCAGATTGGCAACAGCCTTTGCGGCAGTCCTCTTCCTCTTCTCGTTCACAGCGACTACTCTAGCACCCATGATCAACTTCAGCAGCATGTCTGCACCGGTCGGGTATGGGTCTGGCGGCGGTTGTGATGGCTGTGGCGGAGGTGGTGGCGCTGACCCAACAATGGAAGCCGCCATGGCAGCAGAATCAGCTCCAGTTGCTGCAACCGAAGAATCTCTTGCTCAAGACATCGCTCCTACCACAACGGCTGACCCAGCCGCAGCAGCGATAGCTCCGGTGGAGGTCACCCCTGACTCATCTCGCATTTTGGAAACACCATCAGCGAAAGAATCGGCTCCCGAAGCGGCAGACCAAACCGAGGTTGAGAACGAAGCGCCCTCCCCACCTTTCAATTGGACAATTCTTTTCCTTGTCATAACCGTCATTGGTGTAGGCGTCTTATGGATCATGACTCTGACTGCACGTAACAAGTGGCGATAACAAGTTTCTTCAAATAGTACAAATGGTTATGTCCCCTATTTGGGTCACCCCAATTAGGGGATTTTCATTTTTTTGTAATCAAGAGAAAATACAAATAACAAAACAACTTATTTTTCTCAGGAGAAAAAATGAATTACAAGAAATTAGTAAAATCCCCAGTGTTCTGGGCAGTAGTAGCAATAATAAGCAGCGCATGTGGGTGTGGTGAAAATGTAACTACACAATCAGCCAAGATCATTAGCGCCCCCGAAAAGCAGGAAAAACAACAGGAAAAATCGCAAGCAAAAGCGGATTGTCCCATGGAATGGACGTCGCCAACCTCATCCTCCAACGCAGGTGATATGCCCCCTACCGGTATGGTGTCATTTGACTGGACAGATCACCCAGAGGCCAGCGGTTATGAAATGACCCTTGTTACCCCGAATAGTTCACCTGTCTTTTACGATACAGATGGTTCTGCCAAAGACCTCTTTTTGGAAAACTATTCTCAGGTTGGAAGCTATCAATTGGTTGTAACTGCATTGGATTCAAACGGTTTGCCTTTATGTTCGATCACAATGGATTTCAATATGCCGGTGGTTTCTACGATCGATAAACCAAATAATAATAACAATGATGAAGAAGTAGAACAGCCGTCATCAGGGTTTTTCCCTTGGTTCCCGGTCATCATTTTACAGCCCACCGACGAAGTACCTAGATAACCAGCTTGTTCATCTGCATGGATGGTGATATAAAGCCATCCATGGCTAAAGATGACTACATCAAATTCTGCCCACGGTGTGCAGCAGCGGTGACGAAACTGGAAAAGTTCGGCGCAGTTCGCCCTGTATGTCCGCAATGCGGGTGGATCCATTTTCAAGACCCGAAAGTAGCAGCGGCTGTCCTTGTAGAAGAGGGCAGCCGTGTTTTGCTTGTACGCCGAGTGAACGAACCTCATCGCGGACTGTGGACCTTGCCTGCTGGTTTCGTCAATGGCGGCGAAGACCCAGCTGAAGCGGCAGCCCGGGAATGTTTGGAAGAGACAGGTCTGACCGTGCGCGTGACGCGTGTGCATGATGTCATTGCCGGACGTGAGCACGAACGCGGTGCAGACTTCATCATCGTCTATGTGGCTGAAGTTTTGAGTGGAGATATGGCTCCAGCTGATGATGCCGATGCCGTGGAATGGTTCGAACGGAATGCTCTGCCTCCGCTGGCATTTGCTGCAACTAAAAAAGTACTTCTCTAATTTAACCTCGGGAACAAATTCGGGTTTTTGGCTGTCTTAAGTTGAAATTGCTCAAGGAGAGAACCATGAACTTAAGGATGACCAAGTTGTATTCGTTAACTGTTTGGAGTGTAGTGCTGATTTTGCTTAGTGCGTGCACTGCTCCCGCTTCAGGATTCCAGGATAAATCTGGAGAATTGGCGAAGATCGATTTTGCAGAGGTGGAAGTGGGACTGGGCTCTCCGACGCCGGTCACAATCACAATCGATGTGAGTTATCCCAATACCTGTTCGCAAATCAGTGATGTGACCCAAACCTTCGTAAAAGATGGAAACATCACAAATATCAAGATCGAGATACGTGTGGCTGATATGGGCGAGATCTGCACCGAGTTCCCGCAATCCTTCCGGATGGTGATGCCGATCAACGCCTCGGGTTTGCCAAAGGGCGTATATTCTGTGGAAGTAAATGGAGTAGATGCCGGAAATTTTGAGTTTAAGAATTAGTAATATTGTATGCTGGCAGCTTTTTAGATGACAGTCACTTCTGCAAAGTGACTGTCATCTTTTTTCTTTAGGAGAACAACGCTGGAATATAATCACAACCATAGGAGCGATGGATGAAACAACACTTACATTTGATCACCTTGGGCGTAATAGATTTCAAAAGATCATTTGAGTTCTACACCAAGACAATGGGATGGCAACCTGCAAAAGCGAGCCAGGAGGATGTTGCATTCTTCCAAACCAGCGGAGTGGTGTTTGCGATATATCCGCGTGAAAAACTGGCGGAAGATGCTTTGGTTTCCCCAGAAGGAAGTGGGTTTTCAGGTATCACATTAGCATACAATGCGCAAAGCGAAACCGAAGTGGATGCGATCATCGCGGACTTGAAAGTTAAAGGTGTGAAGATCGTAAAGGAACCACAAAAGGTTTTCTGGGGTGGATATAGCTCCTACTTCGCCGACCCCGATAATTATCTTTGGGAAGTAGCATACAATCCATTCTTTTTGTTCGATGCAAACGGAAATTTAAATTTGGAATAAATTTATAGGGTCGAGGAGACCTCGTCCTAATTACCCTCAATCAGGATCGGATGACCTCGCTCCTTAAGGAGAATACATGTGCGGAATTTTCGGGTACGTAACTAATAAAGAAACAGAACTCGGTCCCATTTTGATCGCGGCAGCAGAACGTCTTACCTATCGTGGTTATGACTCAGTTGGTGCGGCGACCATCAACGACGGCAAGATCGATCTGCGCAAAGATACCGGCAAGGTGGATTCTGTCGCGGCAAAATATAACATTGCAGAAATGCGCGGACAGCGCGGCATCACACAATTACGTTGGGCAACCTTTGGTGAACCTTCGCAAGTTAATTCTCAACCACATCTGGATTCAGACGGTGACATGGTCGGCGCACATAATGGCAATGTAGTGAACAATGTTGAACTCCGCGAACAGTTCATCGCTGAGGGTATGACCGTCCGTTCACAGAATGATGGTGAGACCTGTGTTCATGCTGTGGAACGCTATATCAACCGCGGGTATGAATTCATTGATGCAATCAGACTCGCTTATGGTGACCTCGAAGGCGATTATGCTTTTGTCATCGGGCGCGCGAACGATGACAAACTGTACGCCTTCAAAAAAGGCTCCGGTATGGTGATCGGACTCGGTGAAGGCTTCACCTGTGTATCATCGGACCTGCCATCTATTTTGCCGTTGACACGCGAAGTCATACGCCCGCAGGATGGGGAGATCGTCACCTTATGGGCAGATAAGGTTGAGGTGCGGTCGGTCAAGGATGGAAAACTCATTGACAGAAAACAGGAAACAGTGACAGAGACGATGGATGCGGTGCAAAAGGGCGGCTATCCGCATTTCATGTTGAAAGAGATCCACGAGCAGGCACAAGTCGCGCGTGAATTGTCGCATGTCTTGAATGGCAATCGCGAAGTTGAAACTCTGGTCGAGAAGATGAAGAGTGCGCGCAATCTTTATTTCATTGGCTGCGGCACGAGTTATCACGCCGCATCGGTGGGCGCTGTTTATTTTGCCCAGCTGGCTGGGCGCGCCGTCATCCCTGTGCTTGCGCCGCAGTTCATCCCGCAATATGCGCCGACCGTCAATCACGAGGATGTGGGAATTTTCGTCAGCCAATCAGGTGAGACCAAAGATGTCCTCAATGCCTTGGAAGCGGCGGAGAAAAAAGGCATGGCATGTTTCGGATTGGCGAACGTTGTTGGTTCGACCTTGACGAAAGCCGCCTCGCTCTCTCTCCCTCTATGCTGCGGATACGAGATCAGCGTTCCCGCCACGAAGACTTTTACCAACCAGGTCGTGACGTTCTTGTATTTGGCATACAAAATGGCGGGCAAAGATGTGCGAGAGTTGGAGAGTATTCCCGACTTGATGGACAAGACTCTTGAGATGGTTGCGCCACAGATCGAAACGATCGCAAAAGAAATCAACGGCTGGAATGACCTGTACTGTCTTGGCTATGGTGCGACCTATCCTATTGCACTCGAAGGTGCATTGAAATTAAAAGAGATCACCTATGCCCACTGCGAAGGGATGCTCTCAACCGAGTTCAAACATGGACCCCTCTCTGCGGTCAGTAAGGACTTCCCCATTATTTTTGTATCCGACGGCAGTGCGGTTCCGCTCATCATTAGCGGACTCAATGAAGTGAAAGTGCGCGGCGCACGGACGATCGTCATTGGTGAAGAAGATGCCCGCCTGCGTGCCAACGGTGACGATTTGATCGTGCTTCCCAAATCTGACCCGCAGATCTCCGCTTTGCTGGGCGTCTTACCTTTGCAATTGCTTTCGTATCACATGTCCGTGATGCGCGGGTTTGACCCTGATTTCCCAAGAAATTTAAGTAAGACCCTGACGGTTGATTGATCTTGTAGGTCACGCATAAAGCGTGACCTACTTTTTTATCCCACACCAATAAATGGAACAGAAAAATACATTCGTGTTTTTCCTTGCAAACTGCCTAATCTGGGTGCAGACTGGTATATCCGTTGTTCATATTTTAATAAAAATATCCAGTTGACAATCATCATTTTCGGAGTACTCTAAAATTATGGGAGCAAATTCATGTCTCCAGAAGGAAGAGAGTCGCATGAAAAATAAAAAGTTACTTCAGGTTTTCGTTGTCCTCACTATTTTATTGGCTTCTTTCACTACAACGGGCAGCGCACATGCCTGGTATGGATGTGGCGGCTACGTCACCGTTCAATGGGGCGATACTCTCAGCGGGCTTGCCGCTTATTGCGGCACTACTGTTTCTGCCATCCGTGCTGCCAACCCTGGCTTGGGTTGGTGGGTATATGCCGGGCAGGTCATCTATATTCCAAGTGGATACTCCTATTCTCCCCAATACCCACCAGTAACTCCGACAGGCGCTTATTACACGGTCCGTCGTGGTGATACTCTTGGGAATATCGCTAAAGCCTACAGCTTAAGTCTCGGTTCGGTTATAGCAGCCAACCCGCAGATTTGGAATCCGAGCCTGATCTATCCCGGACAAGTCATCACAATTCCGAGCTCTTATTCGCCGCCCTATACCCCGCCAAATGTGCCGCCTCCCCCACCTCCACCTGTGTCAGCACCTGCAGGCTATGAGGGTGTGCTGACTGTCATTGCCGGGAAAGGCGTCAACATCCGCAACCAACCCAGTTATACAGGCAAGATCGTTCTTGCAGATGATTACACAAAAGGAAAGACCTACTATTACAGGATCAACTCCATCACCTACGATGCTACCTATCAACGTACCTGGGTAGAAGTGGTCATTTCACAAACATCCACAGGGTACACCACCGGCTGGCTGCCCGTTAGCGGACCGCAGAATTATCTCAATCACAGCGGACCGATCGAAGATTGGGTCACCCCTCACATTCAATAGAAAGTACTTCATTAAGACAGCCTCAGCATTTTGCCGGGGCTGTCTTGGTTTAAGTATAATTCTCTAAAAAATTGGAGATTCATTCATGAAGAGTATCGTTGTCACTGGGGTATCCACGGGTATCGGAAAATCCATTGCCGAAATGCTGATCCAAAAAAGATTTCATGTCTTCGGGAGCGTTCGCAAACAAACCGATGCAGACCGCCTCAGATCGGACCTCGGAACTGGCTTCACCCCATTGACCTTCGATATCACTGATGAAATTGCTGTCCATGCTGCAGCAAAACAAGTCCGCGACCAGTTGAAAGGGGAAACCTTATTCGGGCTGGTCAATAACGCCGGCATTGCTGTTGCTGCACCGATGTTGTATCTGAAACCAGATGACTTCCGTAGGCAATTGGAGATCAACGTCACCGGGCAGTTAATTGTCACCCAAGCATTCACGCCATTATTAGGGGCAGACCGTTCACTAAACGGCAAGCCCGGGCGCATTGTCAACATCACATCGGTATCCGGGAAGAATGGAAGTCCATTCCTCGGTGCATATGCCGCCTCAAAGCACGCATTGGAAGGTCTGTCTGAATCCATGCGCCGCGAGTTGATGCTCTATGGTATTGATGTGATCATAGTAGCCCCCGGTCCGATCGCCACGCCCATCTGGGACAAAGCCGAAGAAGTGAACGCCAAAGAATATCGTCACACTGACTATTATGAATCTGGAAAAAAATTCCAAAAGTACACCATTGCAAAAGGTCGCAGCGGCTTGCCACCTGAAGCAGTTAGCAAGGCTGTTTTCAAAGCGCTCACATCA
>JBEBCV010000121.1:0-4534 GCA_041157505.1 Chloroflexota bacterium
GAAGAACTCCCCCGATGCCATCCGCTTCCGCAACACATTGTTCTGTATTGTAGGTGCGTTGGTTCTTGTCTTCATGGGTGTCGTCCGCTTGCGTGGCGGCTGGACCTGGCAGACTGATTAAGTTACAGAGAACAGCCTCGCGTAAGCGAGGTTGTTTGTTTATATGAAAAAAATAATTCTTATTGGTCCCGCGCTTTTTGCATTCGTTCTCACAACGCTTACCATCGTCGAATATGACTTTCTCTTGAGTCTTGGCTGGCATCCCATCAATGATCCCACCTTCGACTGGCCCAGCGGGCTGGCGCTCGGTCGCTTTGGGTGGATCATGACCACGACCTTCATCCTCACCGGCTTTATCATGACTCTTTTCGCCCGTCGCCTCTTTCTGGACCTGAAGCGGACAGCCCTCTCAAAACTTGGCACCACACTGATGGCGTTTGCCGGTCTATTTCTCGCCACCCTGGCTTTCACCACCGACCCAACCATTCGCGATTATCCTGCCACCTGGCATGGACGTTTACACGATCTTTCTTTCGTCTTGCTTGGGCTAACGCTTTTCCCTGCCATGATCATCCTCGGTTTCACCTTCCGCGCCGATGAACGTTGGAAGAGTCTCGCAGTTTATACGTGGGGTACGCTTGCGTTAGCGGGTCCGGCGTTCTTTATCAAAGGGGCGGCGTTTTATGTTTTTCTATTCGCCATTTTGCTTTGGAATGAAATTGCAGCATTGCGGTTGAATTCTCATTCAGAAAGCTGACAGGGTAGTGAAAAGTAAAGGGGGACAAACCGACTCACCCTCTTGTTCTGAGGCGCGGGTTGAGGATGTAGTCGAAGGCGGCGCTGCACATTCCAAAAGCAATACCGGTCAATAACAGTAGTGCGATCGGTTCCAATACCCAGAATTGTGAGCCATATGCCCCGCCATATTTCAAAGCATTCTGAATGACCAAGCCCCATGTGGGGTACATCACTTCAGATACGTTGAAGATGGCGAAAGTGGCTTCGAGGAATGCAAAACTTGGAATGAGCGCGATCAGCTGTGGAACCATCACTGGTGTGATGCGCGGAATGAGGTAATGCCAGACGATGCGCCAATTGGTGGCACCATAGGCGCGCGCGGCTTCTACATAGGGAGATTCTTTTATCTGTAAGAACGCAGCGCGGAATGTTTTGGTGGGGCTTCCAAAGATGTTCAAGAGAATGATGATCATCAGGATCAGCCAGAAGTTAACTTGATAGAACGCGTAGAATAAGATGCCGATCGCCAACACTGGCAGGATCATGTTGGCTTCGATCACCATTTGCAGGGCTTTATCCACCCAGCCGCCATGCCAGGCAGCCAGAGCGCCCACAATGGCTGAGCCAATGGTGATTACCAGTGAGCCCAACAGACCAAAGATGAGCGCAATGGGCATGCCCCATAAAAGCGGGGTCATCAGGTCGCGCCGCATGTAGTCTGTGCCAGCCAGCCCATACACTTGACCGAAAAGCACCAGTTGAGCATCCAACTTCCAATCTTCTTCAAACCCAACGCCGTTGATCTGGACCTTATAAGTTCCAGAAATCGCCTTGGGGGTATTGGCATCGGGGTCTGCAAAGAGTAGATAGAACGATGGTGTGGGGTACAGGTCATCGGTTGAGAACCATTGTTTCCAATTGTCGTTCTGATTCAATATCTTGCGTACATTGATAACGCTTCCGGGGTCGTAGTTCTTTTCATGGCTGACCATTTCACCCCGTAGTTCCAATTCCCGCCCATCCGGCGTTGTGATGGTTACTGACGCAAAGGGTACTTTCTCTTTGTATTCAGGAAAGTAGTAAATGACCATGTCCTTGGGAAATTCTGTGTAGGGATAATCCACAAGGTAGGTGAGGGTGATGGTCTTTATATCGCCTGGCAGAATGGTTTCCACACGTTCCACTTCATTTACTCGGCTATCGAGCAGGATCGTAGAAGGCAGGTCATCTTCACGAAAGAGATTGACCCAACTGGGCAAAGCCAGTTTTGGAACCACACTTCTCGGTTTAACGCTCAACAGGAACCAGTCTCTGCCAAGCTGGCGATAAGGCAGTGCTATGACCGTGTAAATGGATGTGAGTATTAAAAGTCCCACGATGCTAAAGCCAATGATCGCGGATGGATACTGGCGTAACTCATTCACTAGGGAGATGAATTTTTTCCAATTCTCGCGAGACTCGCTCCTTGAATGGCGATAATTCTGTTTTAGTTCTGTGAACGAGAATTCTGGCAGTTTAAGTCTTGGCATTACCCACTTGGTTTTTTCACGCTTGGCTACCAATTTTTGAACGCTGCCACCCGATTCAACCCGGATGCGCGGGTCCACGATCACATAGGCGATGTCCAGTAGGAAGACTGTGAGCCCAAGAATATAAGCAAAGATGACCATCGTGCCGATGATGATGGGGATCTCGCCCGGGTACATTCTCTCACCCAGAAAATGCGGCAAGGCTTTCACGAACAACGAGCCGATCCCGGGCCAGTCGAAGACATATTCCACAGTGGTGATCAATTGCCAGAACCCGACCATCGAAAGCGAGAAGCTTGTAATGATCGAAGGCAAGACGGGACGCAAGATGTAGTTTCGTTGGAAGGTCTGGTGCGGCAAGCCCATGGCTTTGCCAACTTCTACATAATCTTCATGCGAATATGCAAGGAAGAATGTGCGCCATGAAAAGATAAGGGTAAATGCGCTGGAAAGCAGAATGGCAGCAATTGGCAGAACCATGTGTTTGGCACCTGTCAGCACATACTCAAAGTCTGTTTTGGGCGGTAGGCTATCCAACATGCGTCCGGCAGGGAGGATCTTAAAGCCCACAGCGAAGATCAAGATCAATATCAAGCCAGTCACCCAGCCGGGAATGGAAGAAAGAGGCGTAAGCAATCCAATTAATTTATCCAAACGCTCGCCGGGATGTTGGGATAGATGTAGGGCAAGTGGAATACCTGCAAAGAACATGAAGAGAAAACCAGTTGCTATGAGAAGGATGGTGTTGGGGAGGTATTGCAACAGAATGATACGACTGTCTTCTGCTTTTGTATTTGGCACTGTGTAACGCGGATGGAATTTTGCCCTGTCACTGACCTCGCCCCAGTTCAAGGTAAGCGCTTTGACTGTCCAATAAGCATGGCGTGGGAGGAAAGGTAGATTCAAACCTTCCTTCTCTTCCATTTCAGATCGTAATTCGTTGACCTTTTCTGCGGGTGTAGACCAGGCATCAATGCTGCGCAGCAGAACGGAATTGATGCGGCTCTTTTCCGCCTTATCTATGGCTCCGCCTCCATTGGATGCAACAATGGTTATGAACGTGCCGATCGCAATGGTCACAAGAATGGCAAACAGGCGCTTTACGATGTATTTCAGCGTGTTTATAACGGTATGACGTGTGGTTGCCTGTGCAGATGAGAGTTCACCACTGTTTTTTTGAATTTTGTTTTCCGTGGTTTCGGCAAGCATTGGTTGTCCTTGTTGTTGGGCATTGGTAAGAACATGCTCTTTATTCATTATACATTCTTCGTTTTTTGAGTGCTTCCGACTGCGGTAGGGTCTTATGGTGTTAAGTAAAAAATAATACGATTCGGTTGAGCTCCCATTCATAATCTACCCAAATAGCTAGGTCTTGTGTGCTTGACTCTGAACGTAAGATACGATAATATTTCGACATCAAACTATTTGACGTCGAAAGAGATTTGATATGCCCACCCATTTTGAAGGCTCCCGCGCCGAGAGGCGCACCCTGGATACGTTCATCAAGCTCACCCGCTGTACCAACTCGGTGCTTGGGGAACTATCTGCCCGCCAAACCACCGGCAACCTGACCCCTTCACAGTTTGCAGTGCTGGAGGCTCTCTATCACATTGGCTCGATGACGCAAGGCGAGGTCAGCAACAAGGTCTTGAAGAGCACGAGCAACCTTACCACCGTCATCGACAACCTTGAACGCGATGGATACGTCCGCCGCGAGCGGGATGCAGAAGACCGCAGAGTGATCCATGTCCATTTGACGGAAGCAGGCACTAGCAAGCTTGAAGCGGTGCTTCCCAATCATATTGGGGCACTGGTCGAGATCTTTAGCACGTTGAGCGCATCCGAACAGGAAACGTTGGGTGAGTTATGCAAGAAGCTGGGCAAAGGCAGGGAGTCGGCATGAGCGTGATGGGAGCGCAGATGCGCATCACACAGGCGGTGACGAGTTGGGAAGGAGTCACGGCTGCCCCGCATCGCTTCGGCGGCGTGGAGTATGTGATCGGCAAACGTGAAGTCGGGCACATCCACGGAGATTACATGGTGGATATTCCCTTCCCGAAGAAAGTGCGCGATGAACTGGTCGCGACAGGGCGCGCGCAGCCGCATCACCTTCTGCCTGAAACCGGTTGGGTCAGTTTCTACCTGCGGCAGGAAGACGATGTGGAAAAGGCTATTGCATTATTCCGTGAAAGCTATGAGATCGCACAAAAACAAAAAACCAAAAATTAGAGGTTCAAAATGACTGAAAAAGTAAATCTCCGCAAGCT
>JBEBCV010000122.1:0-4165 GCA_041157505.1 Chloroflexota bacterium
TGAACATGGTCTGCCATGCCGGGTCAGCAATGCCGGAGAGCATGAGCATTTGGACGAAGCGAAAGACCACCACGATAATGAAAAGCGGAAAGAAGATCAGCGTGCCAAAGCCGATCACATAGATCAGCGGAAATGCAAAAAGACTCGCCATAATTCCGAAGCGTGCGAAAAGACGATTGGCAAGAAAAAGCGACGTGAGAAACGCACCAGCGGTTGTTAGCCCGTTGAAGATGCCGAGAAATGAAGCAAGCGTGATCTCATCGGGATATTGTGCTGTCACAACACGAGAGAAGGGCAGCGCGATCGAAAAGAAAAGGATGGAAAACAAAATGGTCGATAATGAAACTGCCACAAGCAACGGTGAAGTGCGGACGTATTGAAAGCCGCGCTGCATCTCCTGCGCCAGGGTCGGCTGCTTGCGCTTTGATTTTCGCTGCGGCACAGACTCGACCTTTAAACTCGAAAGTATGGCACGGTTGAGCAGGAAGGTTAGCATAAACGAACCTGCCCACACTAGCAGTAGATTTTCTGTGCCAATAAAGTTGACCAATACTCCCGTGGCAAACCCGCCGATCACCTGCCCTAAAATGAACGAAGCATTGAAAAGCGGAAAGAGCCGCTTTGCCTGCCGAGCATCACAAACCACGCCTGCAATACCCCAGATCATTAAACTCACTAATGCATTGAGAACTTCCTTACCCAGCCATAACGCGGGATACAACCAAACCTGTTTGGAGATAAGCGCAAAGCGTGCTGCAACAAGGATGACAGCGATCAGAATGGGAATGGCAACATACACGATGCGTTTCGGGAATCTCCCCAGCGCAGCCGTAACGATGAACGAGGTGATCATCGCCGTAATGCCCAAACCGATGTACATAAATGGGAGATAGTCCACGCCGAAGCGTGCGAAGAAAAGGGCTTCGATCCCCGTCCCGCCGAGAGCCGCGCCAATTGCACAGAAGAGCATGATGCCAACCATCAGGGATGACATACGCCCTTCGCCGGGCTTGATCGAAAAAATGGAAGCTAATCGAGTCATATGATTTTAGATGCTGCGAATTCCTCCCCCGCCATTCGTGCCGCAAGTTGCACTGCGCACAAATACGTCTCTGGCTGTATAAGCAAAGACTGCACCGCCTTCAAGTTTTGAAATGGTCATCAAAGGCTGAAAACGTTCGACCAGCAATTCAAGCAACTCTGTGAGGATCTCATGCGTAAAAAAAATCCGTTCTGGGTAGCAGTGGACATATTCAGATACCTCTAGTCTTAATTATATCCCCACCCCCACCAATTCCTCCTCAAATTCCGACAATACTTCTGACGGAATATGGGAAAGGTGCCCACAGGGCGAAGGGGCAGTTTATAATCCCTGCCCATGACAGAAACCAACTCAAACGCCAATCAACAGATCGCCCGCGCCGCAGGGACGGTGATGTTCGCCATTTTGTTCGGTCAGATCGCCGGATTGATACGCGGTGTTCTGGTCGCGCGTGCGTTTGGCGCCTCCCCCGAACTCGATGCCTTCTTTGCCGCCAACCGTGTTTCAGAAACTTTATTTTTACTGATCGCTGGCGGCGCATTGGGATCGGCGTTCATTCCGACGTTTACAGGATTGCTTGCCCGCGATGACAAAGACTCCGCCTGGAGACTTGCCTCTTCGCTCGCCAATGCAGTCACACTGACATTGAGCCTGCTTGCGGCGTTAATTGCCTTGTTCGCCCCGCAAGTGGTTCGCTTCGCCCTCGCTCCCGGCTTATCTGCCGACCCCGAGCTTTTCACGCTGACAGTTTCGCTCCTCCGCATTCAACTCATCTCTGCCATCCTCTTCGGCTTGGGCGGACTCATCGTCGGCGTCCTCAACGCCCATCAGATATTTTTAGTCCCTGCCTTGACGGCAGCACTCTATCAGATCGGCATCATCTTTGGTGCAATCGTCCTTGCACCCTTTATGGGAATTTATGGTCTAGCATGGGGTGTCGTGATCGGCGCGGTCTTATATCTCGTTGTACAACTTCCATCCCTCTTAAAATTACTCACTGGACACTGGTCTCTAGTCACTTTATCACTGGGTTTGCAGAATGCAAATGTCCGCCAAGTTCTCCTCCTTATGGGACCACGTCTTGTAGGTGTGGCAGTGGTGCAGCTGAACTTCTGGGTTAATACCTGGCTGGCTTCACAAATGGCGCCGGGAAGTGTCTCTGGTTTGTACTACGGGTTCTCGCTCATGCTAATGGCTCAAGCTGTCATTGCTCAATCTGTAGCTATTGCTGCCATGCCAACCTTCTCTGCCCAGCATGCACTTGGTCAACAAGATGAAATGCGTTTTTCATTGGCATCATCACTGCGCGGAGTGATCTTGCTTGCTCTGCCTGCCAGCGTGGGTTTAATAGTCTTGCGTCAGCCGATCATTTCGCTGTTGTATCAGCGCGGTGAATTCGACGAACGCTCAGTGCAGATCGTGGCATGGGCATTGCTTTGGTATGCCGCTGGAATGCTCGGTCACTCCATCATGGAAATATTGACCCGCGCTTTCTACGCCCAACATGATACGAAGACACCCGTCATCATTGGTACGGTTGCCATGTTGTTGAATGTCGTCTTTAGCGTGACCTTTGCAAAATTATTCGAATCCGCGGGCTGGATGCCGCATGGCGGGCTGGCACTGGCAAATTCGCTGGCAACGGCTCTCGAAGCGACTGTTCTCTTTGTGATGATGCGCAAACGCCTGAACGGCATCGAAGGTGGTCACATCCTCCGCGGAGCGATTCCCTCTCTGATTGCTGCCGTGGGCATGGCGCTATCATTGTTTGGTTTTCTCTCATTTGGCGCAGATCTTAGCGTTTGGATTCTGGTCCCTGCAGGAGTGGTGATTGGCGGCTCTGTGTACTTTGCGGTCTTATGGATTTTGCGTGTACCTGAATTGGGTTACATCTTGAATGGGGTCATGCGCCGAATTCGGCGTTAAAAAAATCTTTCCTCTTTCATCTTTTTTAGGAAAGAAGAAAGAAGAAAGAATGTTTTCAAAGCGGGGATTTATTTTCACTATTTCCAGATCATCCATTGCACAATGGCAACAAGCAGACCAAAGATAATGCCGCCGATCACTTCCAATGGCGTGTGCCCGATAACTTCCTTTAATTCGTTCTCACTCCACATATGACCATGCAGCAGTTCTTCGAACAAGACGTTGATGCGTTCGGCATGTTTGCCCGCTTGCCTACGAACTCCTGCGGCATCATGAGCGATGATCATGGTTGCAGCAACGGCGATCCCAAAAATGGGATTGTCAAATCCGTGATACAGACCAACTGCCAAGGTTCCCGCAACCATTAAGGCGGTGTGCGAAGAAGGCATTCCACCTGCAGCAAAGAACATTGCCCACATCCAACGGTGGGACTTTAAATATTCGGTGGGGATCTTCAGCGCCTGAGCCAACAACCAGGCAGAGAGCACGGCGATCAACACTTTGTTTTGGAAAATATCCAAAAGGTTCATTCGTCTTCCTCTTCAAAATCTAAGGTCGTTTCGCCGACCAACTTCTGCACCTTGAGCTGCGCGGCATCCAATAAAACACCACAACGGGCGGCAAGGGCTTGTCCACGTTCAAAGAGCTTCATCGCCTCATCCAGCGGATTCTGTTCACTTTCCAAAGCTTCCACGGTCTGCTCAAGTTCGGCAAGGGCTTCTTCGTAGGTTAGTTCTTCAACAAGTTTTTGAGTAGGTTTTGCTTTTGCCATAATTGCTCCAAAAAATAATTGCGTAATACGTGATACTTGAATTACGAATTACGCATCATGTTTTACTTCAAATTCTCCATCACTCACGCGGACGGTCATCTCGCCTTGCGCTTGCGCAACCTGACTGACGACCTTGCCATCGGATTTGCGGGTGATGATAGCATATCCACGCGATAGGATGCCGGTGGGGTTCAACGCTCCCAGCCGCTTGGATATTCCATCTACGCGGGCAGATTGCAATTGGATGCGGTGTGTCAATGCAGAGACGGCACGGCGGGAGAGTTCGTCGATGTGTTGATATTCGGATTGGATGCGTCGTTCGGGTGAGACATACTTAAGCCGCGAGGCTAGAGCAGAGACTGAGGCTTGATGGTCAGCGAGCAAGCCAGAGATTAAGTCTGTGAGGCGTGAAGAGTAAAGTGTGA
>JBEBCV010000123.1:0-4437 GCA_041157505.1 Chloroflexota bacterium
GCATTGGAGTTGCGCGGTGAAGTCGGTAGAAATGCAAAGTTGGAAGTTGGCGAGTCGCAAGAAGGTGCTCCCTCCCCATCCATGTATATGGGCGATGTGAGGATCAGCATTCCGAGCGTCAAGCCGGGGTTGACCATTACCGATACTGCCAAGGTGAATGGTGATCTCAGCTACACTCAAACGACAGATATAAAGATCCCTGCCGAAGTGGTGACTGGCGAAGTCACTCGAACAGAACCTGTGGTTGATGAAGAATATGTTCCCACCCCTCCTACCGCTGGTGAAGTTGCCGCGATCTGGGTCTTCGACTTGTTCCGCACTATTGCAACCCTTGCGATATTTGGATTGCTGTTGGTTTGGTTGATGCCTGGCTTCATGAAGGGCTTGGGTGAAAAACTTCAGACCCAACCGTTGCCGAGTTTTGGGTGGGGCATCATTGCTTACGCCGCTTTCTTCTTTGCGATCCTTTTGATCGTGGTCGCGATGATCATCGGCGGAGTCATCTTCGGTGTGATCTCCCTCGGCGGAGTGACTGCGACCATTATATGGGTCGGCATTCTCAGCATCTTCGCCTTGATCGTTGGCTTCGTCTTGTTCACTGGTTTTGGAGCTCAGATCCTTGTAGCATGGATGAGTGGTAAGTGGATCCTTGGTCGCTTCAACCCCGCTTTGGCTGAACACAAGGTTTGGCCGTTGCTTCTCGGCGTAGTCATCGTTGGGTTGCTGGTCCAACTTCCGCTGGTCGGATGGCTGATCGGCTTCCTGATCATGTTCTTCGGTTTAGGCGCGCTCTGGCTCTGGGGACGGGACCGCATGAGCAAGCCTGCTGCAGTTGTTGCCCAGCAATGATCCGCACATAAAAATGAAAAGCCGACAGGTGAACCCTGTCGGCTTTTTTGCAAGACGAACGAATGACCATGTAAAAATCTGTCTAAATCAGATGGACAAAATCCTTCGCAGGTCAAACAAACTTGGTTAAGGGCATTCCTTGTAATACTTCACCATCTTCTCGATCTTCTGGGTGCGATCTACAACACCACCGCCTTTGTTCACACCAGCAAACTGAAATTCGATCACTGCCTGATCCATAGAACGCCAATCAGGGCTGAGATCTGTTGCCTTGAGAGTGATGGAGAAATTACCAGCCCCATCAGAGTCCATATTGCCGATCAGATACCAGTCAGAATAGCGGAAATAACTTGGCACTTCCACAATACGATAGAACAATTCAGCACGAGTTACATCCGGGTGGAGTGCACGCATGGTGATCTTCATATCGCGCGGGTAACAATTCAAAGTAAGGCGATCGCTTGAAAACTTAATATCCGCAAAAACACCTTTGCCAAGAATGTTATCTATTACTACTGGGGTCAGGTCTGAGGCACTTGCAGATGAAGATGAACCCGTTGTAGGAGGCACATTTGTTGGCGGCACAGCCGTTGGCGCAGCGGTTGTAGGCGAAGCTTCAGGAATAGCCGTATTGGTTGGTCCCTGGGTAGGAAGTGGAATCGCAGTAGGCGGAGCCGGTTGTGTGGCTTCTGCTGTCGCGACAACCACCACGGTTTGCACGATCGGTGTTGGCTGAACTTCCTGAACGGCAGGTTGAACAACGCCGCATGCCGTCAGAAGAAGGGCAAGGGTTAGGGTGAGTGCTTTTTTCATTTCAACTCCTCTTTGTATTTTGTCTCATTGTATGTCCAAGTACTTTTTTCCTAGTTGACCCCTTGGGGCTATTTTATAAATGCTTTTCTTTTCAAATCTGTAAGAAACATCAAAAATACGCGGTTTCATGCATCCCCTTCACCTGCCAACCGGACATTTCTTATCAGGTATAATCGGCGGCATGTTTACTCCAGAACAAATTGAAGCAAAACTCGAGAGAATCCTGTTAAAGGTTGAACGCCCCGGCCGCTATGTAGGCGGAGAAATAAACTCTACCGTGAAGGATTGGGAAAAAGCGCAAACCCGTGTTGCCTTTATCTTCCCCGATATTTACGACATCGGTGTTTCCAACGTCGGTTTGAAGGTTTTGTACGACCAGGTCAACCAACGGGAGGATGCACTGGCAGAACGTGCCTATGCGCCATGGTTTGATATGGAAGCCCTCATGCGTGAACACGGGATTCCGCTATACACGCTCGAATCAAAACGACCTTTGGACTGCTTCGACCTAATTGGCTTTTCACTACCCTACGAAACGCTCTACACCAACGCCCTCAACATCCTGGATCTTGCTGGCATTCCCGTCCGCAACTTGGAGCGTGACGACTTGCACCCCATCATTATCTCCGGTGGGCATTCTGCCACCAACCCCGAACCGATGCATGCCTTCATCGACGCTTTCGTGATCGGCGAAGGTGAAGAAGTCATCCACGACATCATCGACTCTCTGCAAAAGACCAAAGGTCAACCGCGTGAAGAACGTCTTCGCGCATTGCTCAAGATCTCGGGCGTGTATGTGCCGCGTTTTTATGAAACAACTTACATGGAAGATGGTACCGTTGCAGCAACCGAACCGACCATCCCCGAAGCACCTAAAATCATAAACAAACGCATTGTGGCAAAATTACCGCCGCCTCCTATCAAATTCATCGTTCCAAATATCGATGTAGTTCACAACCGCGTCTCGGTTGAGATCATGCGTGGATGCACCCGCGGCTGTCGCTTCTGCCAGGCAGGCATGATCACCCGCCCGGTCCGCGAACGAACCGTGGAAGAGGTGGTGGATGCCGCCGATGCAGCCATCCGCTCTACTGGGTTCGAAGAATTGGCATTGTTGTCGCTTTCTTCTTCTGATTACACCTATGTAAATGACCTTGTAGATGCCATTAGTAAACGCTTTGAAGGTCGCAAACTGACCGTTTCTCTGCCGTCATTACGCATCGAGTCTGTTTCAGTGGACTTGATGGAAAAGCTCAAACAGCATCGCTCTGGCGGGTTTACGCTTGCTCCTGAAGCTGCCAGCGAACGCATGCGCCGCATCATCAATAAGTTCATCCCCGATGAAGACATCATCAACACCACCCGCGATATTTACGCCCGCGGTTGGACGACCATCAAACTCTATTTCATGATCGGTCATCCCAGCGAGACGATCGAAGATGTGCAAGCCATTGCCGATTTGTGCAAGCGCGTCCTTGCCGAAGGGCGTAAGGTTGCCGGTTGGAAAGTCAAACTGCATGCCGGGGTGAGCACCTTCGTTCCCAAACCGCAGACTCCGTTCCAGTGGGTTGCCTGCGATACCCGTGACAATATTCTCGAAAAACAAGCTCTGCTCAAGCGCGAATTTTTCAAGGACAAGAGCATCAAATTGAGCTGGACCAAACCTGATGACACTCTCGTAGAAGCCTGGCTTTCCCGCGGTGACCGCCGCATGTCGGATGTGATCTACACTGCTTGGAAGAACGGCGCTAAATTCGATGCCTGGGAAGAAGGACGAAAATTCGAAACCTGGATGGCTGCATTTGAAGAACATGGCATTGACCATGCCTTCTATACTCACCGCCAACGCCGCACCGATGAAATCTTCCCTTGGGAGCATATTACGGCAGCGGTTCGTAAGAACTTCCTCTTCCAGGATTTCCGCATGTCGCTCGAGGGGCAGATCCGTGTGGATTGCCGTTTGAACTGCTTTGCGTGCGGCATCCTGCCGACATTTGCCAATTTGCGCCGCGAAAACCCCGGCGAAGGCTGGAAGTGTCCTGAAGTTAAGACCCCTGCACGTAAAGTTGAATTGGAACTTCCGCTGGCTGGCGATTAAGAACATTCACCACAGAGCGACAGAAAAAATATTAAGTCTTTGTGACTTTCGTGCTCTTTGTGGTAATCATTTTATGAACAAAACCATTCTCCTCGAACGCCTGCAAAACGAACGCGACCAGTTTGAATTACTGTTGAATCGCCTCGGTTTTACGCGCCAATTGACTATGCGCGGCGTTGTAGCAGGGCTTACCGTCAAAGATTTGTTCGCGGAGGTTCTGTCACATGAACAATTCATTGCAGACCGCCTAAGTGAGATCTTACACGGTGAAACCTATGCCCCATCCGCTTCATTCACAGCGTTGGATAATTTTCAAAAGGAATATGGCTACCCTGATTTTGAGTCGCCCTTGATCGAAAAAGAAAAACACGATCTATTTGTCATCGACATGTACAAGCACATCGAATTCGACGAGATCGTTTCACAGGAACTGGCTGTTTACGCCAGTATTCTTGAGTCTCTTGAACACTTAACCTATCATCAATTCCTTGACCACGATCTTTTCCACCGTGTGGCAGAGCATACCTACCGCCCCTATCGCCGTATCAGCTCCATTATCAACCGCTGGCTAAAACGCATTGCATCAGAGTCGAAAAAATAATCATGCGAGTCCGAATCACATTCAGTAAACAAGGCGCGCTGCGCTATATTGGTCATCTTGACCTGCACCGGGTCTG
>JBEBCV010000124.1:0-4774 GCA_041157505.1 Chloroflexota bacterium
TTCAAAATTTGTCCTGCCATTTTCTGCCAATATTCTCCAAACCCTTGGGAATATGCTATTTTAGAAGCATGACCAACTCAATTCCCGCCGCCACGCTGGAAAAGTTCACCACCTTTGGCGACCTGTTGCGCTTTCTGCGCCGCCGGGTGGGAATTACACAAATGGAGCTTGCCGCCGCCGTTGGTTATAGTGATGCCCAGATCAGCCGGCTCGAGCAAAACCTGCGCCTGCCTGATATTCCAACCATCAAAGCTCAATTCGTCTCTGCGCTCGCCCTTGAAGATGAACCGAAAACCATTGCACGTCTGCTCGATCTTGCTGCCAACGTCCGCCGTGAAGATGCCCCTGGTTTGGGATTATGTCCCTATAAAGGATTGAACTACTTCGACGAAGGTGATGCTGACCTATTCGTGGGAAGAGAAGTATTAACCTCCAACCTGACCGAACGCCTCCTTTCATTAGCTCAGGCGGGCTCGAGCCACCTCTGCCGATTCCTCGCTGTAGTCGGTGCCTCCGGCAGTGGAAAATCCTCCCTCATCCGTGCCGGGCTCGTTCCATCACTGCGCTGGAATCAGATCTCCTCCGAATGGGATATTCGCATCCTCACCCCCACTACGCATCCGCTGGTTAGCCTGGCAGAAAGCATGGGGCAAGAATCGCTCGCAGATGAAATGCTCAATTCAACACAAGGTCTGAGCCGTTCTGCAAATCAAGAGAACCCGCTGCTACTTGTCATCGACCAATTCGAAGAGACCTTTGCCCTCTGTCGCTCAGAGGAAGAACGGGCTGCTTTCATTAACAATCTACTCACAGCGGCAAACGCAGCGAACGGACCGATCCTTGTTGTTATTACCCTGCGCGCAGACTTTTATGCTCATTGCGCAAACTACGTTCAATTACGAGAAGCGCTTGCCACCCAGCAGGAATATATTGGTGCCATGAACGAAAATGAGATGCGGCGTGCCATCGAAGAACCTGCCCGCCGCGGACGTTGGGAGTTCGAACCCGGCTTGGTGGATGTCCTTCTGCACGATGTTGGGCGCGAGCCCGGTGCGTTACCACTGCTCTCGCACGCCCTCATGGAAACCTGGCAGCGACGCCGCGCCCGAATGATGACCCTGAGCGGATATGCTTCCTCTGGCGGGGTACGCGGTGCGATCGCTGAAACTGCCGAGTCTGTTTTCGTGGACCAGTTCACCCCCGAGCAACGCATAATCGCCCGAAAGATCTTTTTACGCCTGACCGAACTCAGCGACGAAAGCACCACAGGCGATACCCGCCGGCGTGCTTCGTTCAACGAGTTGATCTTGAAGACTGAAGAAGCGGTTGTTACGCAAAATGTTTTGAAAGCCCTGGCAGACGCGCGCCTCATCATCACCAATGAAGATTCTGCCGAGGTGGCACACGAAGCTCTCATCCGTGAATGGCCAACATTGCGAAACTGGCTTGAAGAGAACCGAGAAGGATTGCGCTTACATCGTCACCTAACCGACTCGGCTCAGGAATGGCAGGCATCCAACCGTGAGAATGACATCCTATACAGGGGCGCACGTCTTGCGCAAGCCCTGGAATGGGCATCTACTCACCAGGATGAAATGAACGACCTGGAACGTGAGTTCCTCAAAGAGTCACGCACCTATACCGAACGTGAAGAGATCGAAAAAGAAACACGCCGCCAGCGTGAGTTGGAAGCAGCACAAAAACTTGCCGAAGTGGAAAGCAAACGTGCTGAAGAACAGGCTCATGCCGCCAGTCAATTACAGAAACGGGCAATGTATTTACGTTTCGCATTTGTAGCAGCGATCTTGCTCGCCATTATGGCGGGATTTTTTGGCTTGCGCTCGCAAGCGACAAGCCGAATTGCTGCCTCACGTGAACTGGCAGCTGCATCCATTAACAATTTAGAGAGTGACCCGGAGCGCAGCATCCTTTTGGCGTTGGAAGCCATCGAACGAACCAACACCCTTGAAGCAGAAAATGCCCTTCACCAAGCTGTGATGACTTCACGCGTTTACAGGGTTATTCCTGCAAACGAACCCGGTTTTCCTGCCAGTGTGGATTTCAGCCCGAATGACAAACGCATCCTCACAGCCAGCATGAATGGAACCGTAAAATTAATCAGTTCGACCATGGGGCAAACGCTTCTGACCCTGCCTGGTCAATACGCTGAGTTCAGTCCCGACGGGCAGATCATTGCCACCGTCCTCGCAGATGGAAAGGTCAAAGTGTGGGATTCGGATTCGGGAACGGAGATCCAGGTTCTGGGTCAGATCGAGGCGATCAATGCCGTTGCCTTCAGCCCCAATGGCAAACATCTCGTCACGGTCACGAATGGGAATCTTCCTCGAATTTGGGATGTGAAAACAGGCAATGAGTTGATGAGTTTTCCTGGTCACACTGATTATGTGTCGTTCGCATCTTTCAGCCCTGATGGCAGGCATTTACTAACAGTTAGCGACGACAACACAGCACGCATTTGGAGTGCGAACACTGGCGAAGAATTGCTCGTGTTGCAACATTCAGATTGGGTGTGGAATGGAATTTTTAGTCCCGATGGAAAGCGCGTCGCGACCGCAAGTGAGTATGAGGTCTTTGTTTGGGATGCCGAGACCGGCGAAAAACTTTTCACGCTTAATGGGCATGTCAGCACGGTGCACACACTTGCGTTCAACCCCGATGGTACGATGCTCGCTTCAGGAAGTTACGATCGTAAAGTAGTGGTGTGGGATGCGAATACAGGTGAAGCCTTGTTCACCCTTGCAGGTCATTCAGGTTCGATATTCTCTATGTCCTTCAACTCCGATAGTTCCAAACTTGTCACCGCCAGCGATGATGGCACCCTGCGCATTTGGGATGTGACCCGTGAACGAGGCGAGGCATTGACCATCCCCTATTTTGATGGCAGGGGCGGCACTATTGCATTCCTTCCCAATGGGCAGGTACTCGCCGCGATTGAAGGAGATGCATTGAAGGTTTGGAGTGTAGCTTCTGGCGATATCCTGCATGATTTTTCAAAGATAGGCAGCCCCATTACTGCCTTTGCCATCAGTCCCGATGGAAGTTTGATCGCTGCCGCGCGCGATGATTTCAGTGTGACACTGTACAACCCCGGCTCAACTACCGGACTTCGCACCTGGTCTGCCCACACAGGCTTGATCAACGCTTTAGCTTTCAGCTCCGGCGGCAAATGGCTCGCCAGCGCCAGTGACGATTACAAAGTCATCATTTGGGACTTGTCCGAAGGCAAACCCTCCTCCATTCTGACGTTGACCATGCCAGTGGGGGTGCAATCCATCGCATTCAATTCTGATGGGACACAACTAGCGATCGGCTTACAGAACGGGACAGTTCGAATCCGCAATTTTGAAAGCGGCGAAGACCTGCATATATTACGCGGACACAATGATGTAATTCTTTCGCTTGCATTCAGCCCCGATGACTCTTTGCTTGCCACCGCGAGCCTCGACGGTACAGCAAGGATCTGGGATGTTGCCGCCGGCTCAGAAAAATTTATTCTGGATGGACATACCAACTCGGTCACAGCGTTAGCATTCGCCCCAGATGGAACTCGCCTTGCTACGACCAGCCGCGATGGCACCGTCAAATTATGGGATGTGAACAACGGTCAGGAATTGCTGAATTTCTCTGGCAATGGATCTGGCATCAACGGTGTGACATTCAACCCCAAGGGTACCCTCCTCGTAACCAGCGGAGACCATGAAGCCCAGGTGTACATCCTGCAAGTGGACGAACTTGTAAAGCTTGCCCAAGATCGGGTCACCCGCAGTTTGACGCAGGAAGAATGCTTGAAATACTTGCATGAGATCACAGACGCATGTGCCCCCGGTGTGGTCATCCCCACGATCACGCCCCTGCCTGCCAGCAAGAATGGACGTATTTGTCAGGTCACTAATACAGGTGGTTTGAACGATAACTATTTCAACGAATTGATAAACATTGGCATTAAAGATGCCGCTCAAACCTATGCTTGGGAAGCAGTCATCTTACAATCTGCATCTACAGCAGATTTCGCCCGCAACTTGAACATCTTTTCTCAAGCTGATTGCCAGCTGATCGTCGCACCGGGTAATCTCACAGAAGCGATGCAGACCGCCGCTCAAGCCAACCCTGTTCAACGCTTCATGCTGATGGATTTCGGTTTCGATCCGCCTTTGGAAAATGTCTGGGTGCAGACTTATGCCGTGGACCAAGCCGCCTTCCTTGCTGGGTATGTCGCCGCATCTGCAACCAAGACTGGCAAGGTTGGTGTCTTTGGCGGTATTGATATTCCACCCGTCACCGATTTCATGGATGGCTTTGCACTTGGAGTTCAGTACTACAACCGCGAGAATGGAACGAACATTCAAGTGTTGGGCTGGGATGCAGAAAAACATGAAGGTTTATTCGTTGGCAGCTTCTGTTGCTCCACCGAAGGACGGAAGATGGCACGTCAATTATTGAATGAAGGAGCAGATATCATCCTACCTGTGGCAGGACAAAGTGTAGGCGTAGGTGCAGGTATGGAGATTCTGGAACATGGCGATGCCTGGGTCATCGGTGTAGACACGGATTGGATGAAGACAAACCCCGAATTCAAAGACATCATCCTAACCAGCATTGAAAAGCGCTTCGATGTAAGTGTAATGCTGGCGGCAAATGCCATTGCAAATGATTCATTTATGGGTGGTTATCACCCAGGTACTTTGAAAACAGGTGAAGTGGGTTTGGCTCCCATTCGGGGCATCACACCTGAAATGAAATTAAGGTTGGATGC
>JBEBCV010000125.1:0-2804 GCA_041157505.1 Chloroflexota bacterium
GTTATCATGAAACTTCAAACCCGTTATATCCCGTTTCTTTTTATGGCTATTCTTGCCCTGCTTTTCGCACTATGGGCAGGCTTAATGCGCCTCGGATGGCAACTGCCCGCGCTCACGCCATCTCTTGCGCTCGCACACGGTCCGCTGATGATCTCTGGATTTTTGGGAACACTCATCACGCTTGAACGCGCCGTCGCCATGCAGAAAAAATGGATGTACATCCCCTCGCTTCTTTCTGGACTGGGATGGCTGGCCACCCTTCTCATGCCTTCTCCCCCGCTGGGACCGATTCTCCTCACCCTCGCCAGCCTCGGAGGTGTCGCCATTTTGACCGAGATGACTCGCCGTGAGTTTGCCCTTCATACTGTCACGATGTTAGTTGGCATATCGGCATGGTTCATAGGCAACCTGCTTTGGCTGTTCGGCTTGCAAATATTCCAAGTAGTCTTTTTCTGGCAGGCGTTTCTGGTTCTCACCATCGCAGGCGAACGATTGGAGTTGAGTCGTGTCCTGCGTCCCTCAAGGTATCAGCAAATTGCTTTCGGTGTGATTGCCGTTATCTTTGTGACAAGCATCATTGTTTCGACGTTCAACTTGCAGATCGGGACACGCTTGAACGGCATTGCGCTGCTTCTGTTGTCTTTATGGTCAATCCGCAGTGACATTGCGTGGAGAAACCTGAATCATAAACTTCCGCTGACTCGTTACATTGCGCGTTGCCTTGCGTTGGGATTCATGTGGCTGGGCGTCGGCGGAGGGTTAAGCCTGGTGTTTGGCGCGCAGGTTGCGGGTCCAAGGTATGATGCGATTCTGCATGTTGTCTTTGTGGGCTTTGTGATCTCGATGATCTTCGGTCACGCGCCGATCATCTTCCCCGCTATTTTGGGTTTACCGATTAATTTCCAACCCGCGTTTTACATCCACTTGATTTTGTTGCACGCGTCGCTTGCATTGCGTGTGATTGCCGATTATGCAAACTTACATACTCTCCGCATGTGGGGCGGATTGTTGAATGAAGTTGCGATCTTGCTGTTTATTACGATGACGGTTATCTCGATACGTAAAAGCTTGATGGCGAAGGTATAACAATGCAAACCGACCTGCTTCTCAAACGCCTGCGAACGTTTGAATTCCTGCGCGGACTCGATTACGAGACTCTTGTCACACTGTCAAAAAGTGCAGTGTGGAAAGTTTTCGTGCCTGACGCTGTTGTGTTTTGGGAAGGGGATACGGAAACCAATTTGTATTACTGATCGAGGTGGACAAGCAACACATCCACATTTTGGATCGGGAGGGGTTGATGAAACGGGCAATGATTCAGGACGGATAAAGATTGGGCTCAGAAACCCGACAAAAGTCGGGTGGCGAAGCGGGGGAAAAGGATAAAGTCAGGCATATCAAAAAGGAGTCCATATGCCCGACATCTATTTCACCGATACAAAATCCAAGGCGGTCTTTGCCGCAGACGGTCCGAAGCCGCAGTTCCTGATCGACACGCCACAGTTCAAAGCGCTGGTCGTCGGGCTGGAGGCGGGCGGACAAATTCCCGTTCACCCTGGCGAGGCGGCGATGTATCATTTTCTCGAAGGCGAGGGACTGATGACCGTTGACGATGAAGCCTTCGCCATTAAACCTGGTGTGACGGTCGTAGTGCCGAGCGGTGCGAAGCGCGGCATGAACGCGAAAACACGTGTTGTATTTCTCGGTTCGAAAGGGGAGAGATAAGATGACACAAAATTCACCTAAACGTTATCACCCATTGCAAGTCACACTGCATTGGCTGGTTGTGATTTTTGTGTTCGCCGCATTCGTGATCGGCAAATCCATGAACGGACAACCCAATGACAACACAAAGTTAGTGCCATTGGCATTGCACATGGGTATCGGCATCGTTACGATGCTCGTGATCGTCGTCCGCTTTATCACA
The DNA here is from genome assembly GCA_041157505.1 of Chloroflexota bacterium. GTDB lineage: Bacteria > Chloroflexota > Anaerolineae > Anaerolineales > Villigracilaceae > Villigracilis. The sequence continues at coordinate 1,928 of JBEBCV010000125.1, forward strand.
CGCATGAGACTACCCAAGCCTGCGCACGTCACAGCTGGAAATGCAGTCTTTGATTGGATCGGCAAATTCGTACATTATGCGTTGTACCTGTTTGTATTTCTAATGGCGGTCAGCGGGATGTCGCTTTCGATGCAGGCGGAGTTACCATCCATTGTCTTTGGCGGGTCTGGCGCATCATTGCCCGCAGGCTTTTTCGACTTTACCGCGCGAACGATGCACGGCTTCATTGCTCCCACGCTGGTATTGCTCGTTCTACTGCATGTTGGCGCGGCGTTTTATCATCAACTTGCGCTTAAGGACAATCTTCTGTCCCGCATGTGGTACGGGAAATAACTCGAATGAAAAAGATTCTATTACTTGCAACGCTGACCTTGATCCTAACCGCCTGTAGCGGCGGGAATGAAGAAATACGCCCACAAATGGGTATGGGCAATGATGGCATGATGACGCGCCACCACGCCGACATCCCTGCGGAATATGCGGGCTTGAAGAATCCAATCACTGCTGATGAGGAATCGCTTGAACGCGGAGCGGCGTTTTATGCAACGAACTGCGCCAGTTGTCATGGCGATGGCGGCATGGGTGACGGTCCCGCGGGCACTGCGCTTGACCCTGCTCCCGCGCCTGTTGCCCACACCAGTCAGATGGTGGCGGACGACTATCTGTTCTGGCGCATCAGCGAGGGCGGTGTTCCGTTCGGTACGTTAATGCCTGCCTGGAAAGTGCTGGATGAACAAGCGCGCTGGGACATGGTCAACTATATGCGAGCACTCGGCTCGGGGACGGTAAATCCAGCCGTCGGTATTGGCGGCGAAGCGTATGATCCCGAAGTGCAGGGGGCGCATCAGGCAGAAATGCTGGCGCAGGCTGTCGAGCA
>JBEBCV010000126.1:0-2849 GCA_041157505.1 Chloroflexota bacterium
CAAGTTTACGAAGCGCCTCACCCATCTTTTCTTGATCACTAGTGCTCTTCGGCTCAATGGCGATCGAGATCACGGGTTCGGGGAACGAAATGCTTTCAAGAACAAGGGACTTATTGTCACACAGCGTATCGCCAGTGAAGCTGTCTTTGAAGCCTAATACGGCCCCAATGTCACCAGCGCGGATTTCAGTGATGTCTTCGCGGCGGTCAGCATGCATTTTCAACAAACGACCAATGCGTTCTTTTTTACCTTTGGTGCTATTTTGAACGGTCTGTCCCTGGCTCAAAACACCAGAGTAAACACGGATATACGCAAGACGTCCTACATAGGGATCAGTAACGATCTTGAACACGAGCGCACTTAAAGGAGCATCGTCAACGGTTGGTAGTTCAAAGGTATTTTCAGCATTACCAGGTTCAGATGCTGTAATGGTGGGCTTATCCATCGGGGAAGGAAGGTAATCGACCACCGCATCGAGCATAGCCTGAACACCCTTATTCTTCAATGAAGAACCACAGAAAACCGGTGTGGCCTTGTTGGCAATCACACCCTTGCGAAGTGCAGCCTTGAGTTCATCAACCGTGATTTCCTGGGCTTCAAGGAACTTCATGGTGAGTTCATCATCAAGCTCTGCGATCTTTTCCACCATCTTGGCGCGAGATTCTTCAGCCTGAGCCTTAAGGTCAGCGGGGATTTCAACAACTTTTGGTTCCTTGCCAAGGTCGTCTTCCCAAATAATTGCTGTCATGGAAAGAAGGTCGACAACACCCTTAAAGGTTGCTTCAAAACCTATCGGAACCTGCATAGGAATTGGTTTTGCACCAAGGCGGTCAATGATGGTCTCAATTGTGCGTTCATAAGATGCACCCACGCGATCCATCTTATTGACGAAACAAATGCGAGGAACCCCGTATCGGTCCGCCTGACGCCAAACGGTTTCAGACTGTGGTTCCACGCCTTGAACAGCATCAAAAACAACAACGCCGCCATCAAGAACACGAAGGGAGCGCTGAACTTCAGCAGTAAAATCAATATGACCAGGAGTATCAATAATATTAACTTGATAGCCCTTCCATTCCGCAGAGACGGCTGCGGAAACAATGGTAATACCGCGTTCACGCTCTTGCACCATCCAGTCGGTGACGGTATTTCCATCGTCAACGGAGCCGATGCGGTGAGTTAAACCGGTATAGAACATGATCCGCTCGGTGGTTGTCGTCTTCCCGGCGTCAATGTGGGCAATAATGCCAATATTTCGGTATTTTTCCAACGGATGAACGCGTGCCATTGCTATCTATCTACCTATCTTCTTCTACTAAAAATTAAATACGGTAATGGGAGAAAGCGCGGTTGGCTTCTGCCATCTTGTGAGTTTCATCACGCTTACGGATGGAAGCACCAGTCTCATTTGAGGCGTCGATCAATTCCGAAGCAAGTTTGTCAGCAAAAGACTTACCGGAGCGGTCACGAGCAGAGCCAAGGATCCAGCGAATCGCCAAAGTAGTACGGCGATCAGCAGAAACTTCCATCGGAACCTGATAAGTCGCACCACCCACACGGCGTGGGCGAACTTCCATAACGGGTCCAACATTCTTAAGCGCCGCATCGAAGACTTCCATCGGATTCTTCTCAGTGCGTTCTTTGATCAAATCCATTGCATCATAAACAAGTCCAACAGCAACGCTTTTCTTGCCGCTCTTCAAAACGTGCTGAATCACGATCTGGAGATTAACGCTATTAAAACGGACATCGGGAAGGATTTCCCGCTTTTCGGGTTTTGCTCTACGCATGCTTTATCACTCCATCAAAATTACTTGGGACGCTTCGCGCCGTACTTTGAGCGGCCCTGCTTACGATTTGCCACGCCGGTGGTGTCGAGAGTTCCGCGCACGATATGGTAGCGGACGCCCGGGAGGTCCTTCACACGACCGCCGCGAACGAGCACGACGGAGTGTTCCTGCAACTGGTGACCCTCACCCGGAATGTACGCTGTCACTTCAATACCATTGCTTAAGCGCACACGAGCAATTTTGCGAAGCGCAGAATTCGGCTTCTTGGGGGTCATGGTGCGGACCACGGTACAAACGCCGCGCTTTTGGGGCGCGCCTTTGTCCTGGCGGAAACGGCGCTGCTTGTAGCTGTTCAAAGTGAACTGCAGAGCAGGGGCCTTGCTTTTGGATTTCTTATCTTTGCGGCCCTTACGGACCATTTGATTTACTGTCGGCACGATCAGCCTCCGATTACAAATTCTTCTAATTGATTATTTATTTTTGTTTTTTCGCAATAAATGAGACCATCAATTCGTTCCCTGATGGCCTCATCTGAGCTGCCAATTTTTTAGAGAGCGGGGGGTAAAGTCTGCCGCTCCTTTTTCTTGACAAAGGCACAACATTTTATCATGCTGTACCGGTCAAGTCAATAGAATTTACTGCTTTTTTCTGGATTGCCCCTCACCCAGACTCAGCAAACCTGTGTCATGTTTTGGCGGATGAGTCTTCTCTTCATCCTTACCAAACTTGACCACATCCCCATTCTCGTTGATGGCTTCAACTGCCAACCCAAGTGATTGGAGTTCCTTCACCAAGACTCGGAAGGAAGCTGGGATGCTTGGTTCTTCGATGGGCTCACCCTTTACGATGGCTTCGTAGGTATTCACACGACCTTGAACATCGTCAGATTTGACTGTGAGCATTTCCTGCAAGGTGTGAGCAGCGCCATATGCTTCCAGCGCCCACACTTCCATTTCACCGAAGCGCTGACCACCGAACTGAGCTTTACCGCCAAGGGGTTGCTGTGTCACCAAACTGTATGGACCGGTTGAGCGAGCATGGACCTTATCTTCAACCAAG
>JBEBCV010000127.1:0-4967 GCA_041157505.1 Chloroflexota bacterium
CCGCGATATTCCTTGAAGCGACGACCTTCATACATCATCACTTCACCTGGCGCTTCTTCGAGACCCGCGAGCAGACTGCCAAGCATGACGGCATTGCCGCCTGCAACAATGGCTTTGACGATGTCGCCGCTGAACTTGATGCCGCCATCGGCGATGATGGAGACGCCATGTTTTTGCGCGGCGCGTGAACATTCGAAGATGGCGGAAACTTGCGGCATGCCCGCGCCCGATACGATGCGCGTGGTGCAGATGGAACCCGCACCGACTCCAACTTTAATTACATCTGCTCCTGCTTCGACGAGTGCATCTACGCCTTCGGCTGTGACCACGTTACCCGCGAAGACAGGCAGGTCTTTCCATGCGCCTTTGATGCGGCGAATGGCTTCGAGCACACCTTTGGAATGTCCGTGCGCGGTGTCGATGGTGACCACGTCCACGCCTGCTTTGAGCATGAGGTCCACACGAGTTTCTACATCCTTGCCTACGCCGACGGCTGCGCCGACGAGTAGACGACCTTTGGAATCGGTGGAAGCATTCGGATAGTCGCGTGCTTTTTGAATGTCTTTGACGGTGAGCAAACCTTTGAGGATGCCATGCTCATCGACAAGTGGAAGTTTTTCGATGCGATATTTTTGCAGAATGTCTTGCGCGTCTTTGGCAGAGATGCCCACTTTGGCGGTGACGAGTTTTTCTCCGCTGGTCATGAACTGGCTAACGGGCAAGTTGTAATCAGAGGGTTCAACAAAACGGATGTCACGATTGGTAAGGATGCCGACGAGTTTGCCTTTGTCATCAGTGACGGGCACACCGCTGATGTGATAAGTGGACATGATCTCTTCGGCTTTGCTAAGCGGCGCATCGGGTTGCAGGCTGATGGGTTCGACAATCATGCCTGACTGCGAACGCTTGACCTTTTCCACTTCGGCGGCTTGGGCTTCGGGCGGCATGTTGCGGTGGATGATGCCCATACCACCTTCACGCGCCAAGGCAATTGCCAGCCGTGCTTCTGTGACCGTGTCCATGGCGGCGGAGAGGATCGGGACGTTGAGTTGAATGTTCGGTGTGAGTTGGACGCGCACGTCCGTTTCGTTGGGCAGCACTTCAGTGTAGCCAGGGACGATGAGGACGTCGTCGAAAGTGAGGGAATCAAAGCGGTCAAAAAGTTCTTCGTTCATTTTAGTTATCTCCTTGGTTGTAATGTAGGGGCGACCCACCACTGCTAATCAAAAGATTCTGATTTTGCAGGACGGGTCGCCCTTACGCTTGAAAATCAACTTTATTTATTCAAGTAGGCGTGGATGGCGGTATCGTAATGCGCGGTAGAAGCAAAGCCTTTGATGGCAAGTTTGGTGCGGGTTTGAGCGGAGATGCCGCCCGCGCGGATTTCATCGAGAACAGCATTGTAATCGGCAGGGTCACAGATGAGAGTAACGCGTTCGTGGTTCTTCGCTGCGGCGCGGATAAGGGTCACGCCGCCGATGTCGATGTTTTCGATGGCGTCTGCGTAGGTGACATTGGGCTTGGCGATCGTCTCCTCAAAGGGATAGAGATTGACCGCAACAAGGTCAATGTAATCCCAGCCGAGATCCAGCAGTTGCTGGTGGTCTTCGTCGGTGGGGCGAGCGAGGAGTCCGCCGTGGATGGCGGGGTGGAGAGTCTTGACGCGTCCACCAAGGATTTCGGGTGACTTGGTATAGTCCGCGACTTCGGTGACGGAGATGTTATTGTCACGCAGCAGTTTGGCAGTCCCGCCTGAGGCGAGTAGAGTCCAGCCGAGGGAGGCGAGTCCTTGAGCGAATTCGATGAGTCCAGTTTTGTTGTGGACGGAGAGAATGGCAGTAGGCATTTAAAAACTCCTTGTAATTTTTTCTTCAAGAATTTTCTTGAGCGTGTTGACTAATAAAACATGTTCGGTTTGATGAACTCGTGCTTCCAATGTTTCGAGTGTATCTTCTTTATTGATCGAGACGATTTCCGTTGCCAGCACAGGACCATTGTCCACGCCTTCATCGGGGACGAAGTGAACCATGACACCCGTGTGATCGATCTCGCCGCGTTGATAGGCTTCGAAGGCACGTTCGATGGCGTGTGTACCAGGGAAAGTGTCGGGCAGGGCGGGATGGAGGTTGATGACTTTGTTCGGGAAAGACGAAAGAAAGGCAGAGGAAAGAATCCGCATCCAACCAGCGAGGATGATGTAGTCGGGTTGTTTGGTGGTCACGTAGTCTGCTAGTCGTTGGTCGTATTCTTGGCGAGTCTCGGTTGAAAGTTTTGCGAAGTGAACGGCTTCGGCTCCTGCATTCTTGGCGCGGATGAGTCCGTAGGCATCCGCTTTGTTGGAGATAACGGATATAACTTCGGCATTAAGTTCACGCGATTTGCAAGCATCAAGGATCGCTTGTAAATTAGAGCCATTGCCAGAGATGAGAACAACAAGACGAGCGGTCATATTAATGATGGAAAAGCCTCAGACCAGAAAAGACCATCGTCATGCCATATTCATCACACGCAGCAATTACATCTTCATCGCGGTTGGAACCGCCAGGCTGTAGGACATATTTCACTCCGCTCTTGGCGGCGCGGTCAATTGAGTCGCGGAAAGGGAAGAAGGCATCGGAGCCGAGTGTGACATTGGTGAGACCGTCGAGCCATGCACGGCGTTCTTCGCTTGCCAGTTGTTTTGGAATTTCATTGAAGACATTCGTCCAATTCTTTTTCTCTTCGTCGGTGACATCGGGTTGTAGGAACTGGTCAATGGCATTGTCGCGGTCGGGGCGTTTGACGCCTTCCTTGAATGGAAGCGCCATCACAGATGGATGCTGGCGAAGATGCCACAAGTCCGCTTTGGAGCCAGCGAGACGGGCACAATGCACACGGGATTGCTGCCCCGCGCCGACGCCGATGGTCTGCCCGTCGGTCACGTAACAAACGGAGTTGGATTGCGTGAACTTGAGCGTGATCCATGCGATGAACATATCGCGGATGGCAGACTCGGGCAGGTCTTTTTTCTTTGTCACAATGTTGGCAAAATCTTCGCGGGTCACAATGCGGTCATTGCGGCGCTGCTCCATGCTTACACCGAAGACCTGGCGCGTTTCGGTCAACGGCGGTTCGTAGGCAGGGTCAATTTGCACAATCGCATATTTGCCGTGTTTCTTTTTCTTCAAAATCTCCAGCGCTTCAGGTTCATACGCAGGCGCGATCACGCCATCGGACACTTCGCGCGAGATCAGTTTGGCAGTCGGTACATCTACTGTGTCCGATAACGCAATGAAATCGCCGAACGATGACATCCTGTCCACGCCGCGGGCGCGGGCGTAGGCGGTGGCGAGCGGCGTGAGTTCCATGTCATCCACAAAGTAGATCTTCTTGAGGATGTCGGTCAATGGGACGGCGACAGCGGCTCCCGACGGGCTGACATGTTTGAACGAAGCCGCCGCAGGCTGACCGATGACCTGCTTCAGCTCCCGAACCAGTTGCCACGCGTTGAGCGCGTCCAGCAAATTGATGTAGCCTGGCGAACCGCCAAGGACGGTGATGGGCAAGTCACTGCCATCTTGCATATGGACGCGGGCGGGTGATTGATTGGGATTGGTTCCGTAGCGGAGGGTGAGGTCTTTCATGATGATTCCTTTATTTCAAAATAACTTTTTGTTCACCATCGATCAATTCACCGATGATAAAGGTTGCTTCTGATATGGAGGTTTGCAAATCGCTGGCAATGGATTTGTCCACTATAGCGACCATGCCAATGCCCATGTTGAAGACGCGATACATTTCTTCGGTGGAAATATTCCCTTTTTCTTGGATCAACTTCCACAGCGGTGGGACTTGCCATGAGTTCAAATTAATAACCGCGTTCAAATTTTCTGGCAACACGCGCGGAATGTTTTCGATGAATCCACCGCCTGTGAGATGTGCCAAGGCTTTGACTTTGTCGAGATGGGGATAGAGTGCATTGAAATATGAATGATGTGGAACAAGCAACGCGTCTGCGAGTGAGCAACCGAGTTCGGGGTGAACGGATTCCAAATCCGCGCCTTCGAAGACTTTGCGGATGAGCGAATAGCCGTTGGTGTGCGGTCCGTTGGAGGGGAGACCAAGGATCAGGTCACCAGCGAGCAAGTTCGAGCGGGGGAGGAGGCGGGAGCGTTCCAATACGCCGATGATCGTGCCTGCCACGTCAAATTCTCCATCACGATACACGCCAGGCATTTCCGCCGTCTCACCGCCGAGCAATGCGATGCCCGACTCTCTGCAGGCTTCGGCGATGCCCGTCACCACATCCGCGGTTTGTTCGGGATTCAACTTTGAAGTGGCAAAGTAATCCATGAAAAATAGCGGACGCGCGCCTTGCACGAGAATGTCGTTGATGCAGTGATTGACGATGTCGTGACCGATGCCGCGATAACGACCGACCGATGCGGCGAGTTTGACCTTTGTGCCAACGCCATCGGTGGACGCGACGAGCACGGGGTTGTCCATTTGCTTGAGTGCGGAGGCATCGAAGAGACCGCCGAACGAACCGATGCCTGCAAGCACGGATTCATTGTAGGTGGCTTTGACGGAATCTTTCATCAACTCAACGGCGCGGTTGCCTGCGTCGATGTCAACGCCCGAAGAAGCATAAGAGTTTGTCATTTGGCACCATCCATTGCGCGGTGGGCGATGTCGCTGCGATATTGCATTCCGTCGAATGTGACCTTGTCAATGTTTGCATAAACTTTCTTGACCGCACTGGTGATATCTTCCGCCCAAGCGGTCAGACCGAACACACGTCCACCTGACGTGATTATTTTTTCGTTTTCAATTTTCGTGCTTGCGTGAAAACAAACCATATCATCGGGGAGTTTCTCGATGGTTACGATTTTGCCACTTTCCACTTTTTCGGGGTAGCCCTTGCTTGCCAGCACCACACAGACAGCCGCGTTGTTTTTCCATTGAATATGGACGTTGGCTAAATTTCC
>JBEBCV010000128.1:0-9786 GCA_041157505.1 Chloroflexota bacterium
CCCGACCTCTTGTTCGCTCTGATCTCCGGCGGCGCGTTGGGCATGGCGTTCATTCCCCTGCTTACCGAGTATCTCACCACCAAAGACCGCAATGCCGCGTGGGATTTGTTCTCACGTGTGGCGAACCTTGGGTTTCTGGTAACAGGCGGTTTCGCCATCATCATTGCCATCTTCGCCCAACAGATCGTGGATGCAGAGATCGGCATTGCGCCCGGCTTCGGTGCAGAACAACGCGCCTTGCTTGCCGAACTGATGCGCTTGAATCTGGTCGGCACCATCATCTTTTCCATCAGCGGTTTGGTGATGGCATCATTGCATGCCAACCAGCATTTCGCCCTGCCCGCACTTGCCCCCAGCATGTACAACGTTGGGCAGATCCTGGGTGCGATCTTCCTCGTTCCGCGTTTTGGCATTCAAGGCTTGGTATATGGCGTCATTATTGGCGCAGCATTTCACTTGCTCATTCAATTACCAGGCTTGTTCATGTATGGCTTCCGTTGGACCCCCGCGCTCGATATTCGTCACACCGGTTTGATCGAAGCCATCAAACTCATGCTGCCACGTCTGTTCACCATGGCTGGCATTCAGATCATCTTCCTTGCACGTGACAACCTTGCCTCTCGTCTCGACCAAGTTGGTGCTGTCACATCGCTGACCTACGGCTGGATGATCATGCAAGTGCCAGAAACGATTCTCGGGACAGCGATCGCCACCGCCATTCTGCCTGCTTTATCAGAGCTCGCCTCAAAACAAGACTGGGTCAAGTTTGGCGCTACGGTCGAACGTGCCCTCCGAGTCCTGATCGCCTTAACCCTACCCATTGGAGCCGTCATGGCAGCCGAGATCCATCCCCTCGTGCGCGGAGTCTTCGGCTTCGACGAACAGATCTCCACCCTCATCACCTGGACCACCCGCGCCTATCTCGCCACACTGACCGGGTACACCATCCACGAGATCGCCATCCGCGCTTTTTATGCTCGCAAAGAACCAATGGTTCCTTTGTATGCCATCGGTATTCGGCTTGGTATTTTCCTGGTCATTGGCATCCTTGGCGTGACTTTCTTCCAAAACATAGGCTCACCCATTATTGCCTTTGCAGAGATCGCCCTGTTGATCGAAGCCATCATCATCCTTGGCTGGCTCTCCAAACGTACCCACACTCCGCTTAAAACAGATACAGCCATCTTCAAGGGACTTATTGCAGCTGTTGTTGGCGGCGTGGTGACCTACCTGATCGCGCTCTACCTGCCCGGCGGAGCCATTGTCACTGCTTTAATAGGGATGATCTTTGGCGGATTCATTGCACTGGCAATTGTTTGGAGCGAGGCAAAGCAGTTGATCAAGCTGTAATTGCGTCATAAATGCCAATTAAGAAAAAAATCTGCTCATTTAAAAGAATGTATAATCATCGCCATGTCTGAAGAACTTGAAACTACACAACCTAATGAACCTGCCAACCTTGGCGGAACTCAACCCTCACAACCTTATAAAGAAAACGATACCCAACCGCTAAAGGTCAAAAAACCATCGCGCTGGCGCTCGATCCTTTTTAGTATATTGAGCTTCCTGCTCTTGATCGGCTTGGGCGGATTCGGAGGCTACAATCAAGCTCTCTCTGTTCGCAAGAATGCGGAGCAATCCATTCTTACAACACAGCTTTCCGAACAATTCTCCTTTGCGTTGGTCGATATTCAATTCGGTCGATACGAAAATGCGCGCCAACGTTTGGAATACATTATTCAGCGCGACCCGAACTTTCCGGGCGTACAAGAAAAACTGACCGAAGTATTGGTATTAAGCAGTGTCCCCACCCCCACTGCAGCACCAACTGCCACAGCCACACCTGATTTCAGCGGTGCTGAAAGCGCTTTCGCCCGCGCACAGGAACTCATCCGCGCCCAAGACTGGAACGGCGCTCTGACCGCACTCGATACCATCCGCAAATTGGATCCTTCATATAAAACCGCCCAAGTGGATGGCATGTATTACTTCGCCCTCCGTAACCGCGGCTACGACCTCATTACAAAAGAAGGCAATCTTGAAGGCGGCATCTACTTCATTACTCTGGCAGAACGTTTTGGTCCCCTTGACAATTCCGCCAAAGGTGTCCGTGATGGGGCGCGCGCTTACATGGTCGGCGCCAGCTTCTGGGAGCTCGACTGGGAACAAGCCGCAAAATATTTTGAAACCGTTGCCGCCGGTTGGCCCTCCATGTGGGATGGCACCATGACCGCCGGTCAGCGTTATTTCATTGCACAACTCCGTGTGGCAGATGAATGGTTTACATCAGGCGAATATTGTGGCGCATACGACCTTTATCAAAAGGCAGCCGCTTATGGCACTCTGGACGGAGAAGCCTCAGCAAACTCTGCTCAAGCCTACGCCACTTGCTATCCTGCTGAACCTGCGGCATCAGAAGCACCCGTCGTCGAACCAACCCCAACACCTTAATCATGGATGCACCATCCACACCAGTATTAGCTGTCATCTATTGGATGCACATGCTGGCAACCGTTGTATGGATCGGGAGCCTGGCGGCGATCAACCTGCTCTTCCTGCCCGCCTCCACTCGGACCTTGAAACTGCCCGACCAACTCAGCCTTATCACCGCCCTGCAAAAACGACTTGAACCCCTCGCATGGTTCTGCATGGGCATTCTTGTGGTGACCGGTCTGTTCCAAATGAGCACCAGCCCCCATTACGATGGCTTTCTTTCCATCAGTACACAATGGTCGCTGTCCATTCTCATCAAACATGGGTTTGCCGTCATCATGGTCGTGGTCAGCGCCATCCAAACTTGGGAAGTACTCCCCGCCATTCAACGCACTCTTCTCAAGAAAGACAAAGCAGACGAAGGTGAACTCGCCAGACTGCAAAAACGCGAAACACTTTTATTGCGGCTCAACCTGCTGCTCTCCGCTCTCATTCTGGGAGCAACCGCTTTCGCAAGAGTATCGTGAAAATAAAAATCGGAAGTCATGAGACTTCCGATTTTTATTTTCATGGCAGCGTATTACAGCTTGATCAAATTCTGCTGATCAAGTAACACACCCGTCAGGTCATAGGCAAACGCGCCCGTGACGCGAACCGGAACGATATCCCCCACCTTTGCTTTTCCTTCCACAACCACATACCCATCCACTTCGGGCGCATCGCGGTAGGAACGTCCCACCGATATGCCGTTATCAAAGCCTTCGACAAGTACATCAAGCGTTTTGCCTACATACGATTGATTCACCTGCAACGAAATATTCTGCTGCAATTCCATCAATCGTTCATAACGCTCCTGCTTCACCTCAGCTGGGACCGGATCACCCAACGGCGCGGAGGTAGTCCCCGGCTCGAAGGAGAATTGGAATGCCCCGGCGCGGTCGAAGCGGGTCTGTTCCACAAAATCATACAGCGCCTGAAATTCTTCATCGGTCTCGCCAGGATACCCAACAATGAAGGTCGTCCGAATGGCAAGGTCCTGAATGGTTGCGCGCATCTTGGCAAGCGTCTTGTGAACCCAATCCATATTGGATGGGCGCTTCATGCGATACAAGGTCTTGGGATGTGCATGTTGCAGCGGAATATCAAGATAAGGGAGGATCTGCTTGCGAGTCGCCATCACTTCGATCATTCGATCGGTGACATAACCCGGGTATGAATACATGATGCGGATCCAATCCATATCCGGCACGGCATCGGTCAACTGTTCAAGCATGGTGGCAAGACCATCTTTCATGCCCAGGTCATGACCATAATCAGTCGAGTCCTGCGCGATCAAGATCAACTCACGCACGCCGTTATCACGCAAGGTGCGCGCTTCATTAATGATCGACTCCACCGGGCGAGAAACTGCTGTACCCTTGATGAGCGGAATTGCACAAAACGCACACGGACGGCGGCAGCCATCCGCAATTTTCAGGTAAGCACTCGGTCCTGTCACACTGACGCGCATCGCGCCATGTTCATCCGCACCAACAGTGGCGGCTTCAGGCAAGTGATAGATCGGTTCAGGATGTTTGCCCATGCGAGCATCTTCCACTACTTGCACAATATCCATCCAACGGCGGGTGCCAAGGATGCCATCAATACCGGGGACTCTCTTCGCCACTTCCACACCATAGCGTTGAGTTAAGCATCCCGCTGCGATCAGCACTTGATTTTTCTTCTTACCCTGTGCCAACTCACCCAGCACACGATACGACTCATCTTTCGCCGGTCCAATGAAACCGCAAGTATTGACAATCAATACAGAAGCCTTCGTAGGGTCTTCGACAAAACTATACCCATCACGGGTAAGAAGTTGTGCCATCGAATCTGAATCGACTGTATTTTTTGAACAACCCAAAGAAACTAAATGGAAAGTATTTTTAGACACGTTATATCCTGACATTAAATGATGGAACTACGATTACGGATTAGTCGTCGATGTCACCGTGGGGGTAGCAGTTGGTGTAAAAGTTGGTGTTGTGATCGGTGTATTCGTCGAGGTTGGTGGGATGGTGGCGGTAGGCGTCACGATCCCGGAGATGAGATAGACCTGGTTCACTACTTCACCCGGCCCACCCAACAAGCCTTGGTCTGCTCCATTATATGTGATTCGCAGAGCAGAGCCATCCCCAGTGAGAATCACCACTTGGTCGTTCGCTTCGAACAGCTTGCTCTCTCGCGGCGCCATACGTCCTTCGAACGCCACTTCCCCGTCCACCGAAATACGCACGAAGACCCGCTCCAAAGCAAACACATTTACTGAGACATTCGCCGTTGAAACGACCTCCGTACCTTCCGGAGTGGCAAGACCTTCCCCACCTGTCCCTGAGTCTGCAACGGCAGGGTCATCTACAGCAACAAAGGTCACTACGGGTGAGGTTGTTGGTTCAGCCAAATTTCCCAACACATCCACGATCGATGGTGATGTGGGTTGGGCTTGTGCCTCTTCATCTGTACTGACCAGCCTACCCACGACCCAGATCGCCAACGCCACGATCACTGCGATCATCATCACACCAAAAAGCAAATCGCCAGCAATGAACGTTCGCAGCACAGGCATGGATGGGGTGACCTTCATCTGGATCTGTTCACGCGGTGTTTCAGCATATTTTTCTCGCCGCCGTGCCTGTAAGGCATCTGCATAACGCAGCAATACAGTATCTACATCCAGGTCAAGGAAGCTGGCGTAATTCGAAAGCATGCCCCGCGTTTGCACGGTGGAGGGTAATTTATCGAACGCACCTTCTTCCAAGGCTTTCACGAACACAGTACGCAAATGCGTATGACGCTCCACCTCATCTATTGATAAGCTGATAAGTTCGCGTCGTTCACGCAGCATCGCACCGATCTCTGCCATGATGACATCAGCAGGTTTTTCCGTTTTGGCTGGTGTAGCCAGCTGCTGAATTTCTTCTTGCTCTTCATCTGGAAGAACAACCGCCGAAGCTTCTTCACGCTTTTGAAGTTTTACCTTGAACAACGAAGCGACTCTGCCCCACCAAGGTTGCTTCGGCTCTTCCTTAACTTCAGCTTGCTCTTCCCCATTGGGCAGAATCTCCACCAGAGGTTGGGCTTCGGGTGTTTCCAGCTTAGGTTCAACCACCGGTTCAATGGTCGGTTCGTCAACGACGACCTTTTTCTTCCTGCCGCGAGTCTTTGGTTTTTCTTCTTCGACAACGATGGGAGTTTCTTCGATGATCTGCTCGATATGGGCAGGCAGTTCTTGGGGCGCTTCTGGCGTAGAATCGGCTACGGATCTGCGATTCAAGAGTCGGGTCCAGAAACGAGGCGCGGATTCTTCATCCGCTGATTCGGTTAATGGGGGAAGTTCCGTCTCGGCGAGGTTTACTTGTGGGAGCGGTCCGCTGACTTCAGAGGGAGGAATGGGATTGCGCTGGATCTCTGCAATGAGTTCGTCGATGTTGATACTGAGATACTCGGCATAATTACGCAAAAAACCACGTCCCTGCGCCGCAGACGGCATGACAGAATAATCATCTGACTCGAGGGCTTGAAGGAAGACGCGTCGAATGCGGGTTTCTTCTGCCGCTTTCTCAAGGGTGAGATAGCGTTCCTCTCGCTCGCGCCTTAATCGCTGACCAATGGTTTCTTGCATGGAAGTATTGTATTACAAACATCACCGACTTGCGCCGGTGATGTTTTATCCTATCCCTATTCAGCTTTGGCTTCTGCCGCGGCTTCTTCTTTCTTTTCAGCTTTGGCAGGTTCTTCGTGATGCCCTGTCACTGTTTCAATGCTCTCACCTTCGCGGTGGACAATGATCTTGATCTCCGGTACGAGGTCCATGGTAAGGCGGACGTGAGCGGTGAATTCACCGAGCGTGCGGATGGGCTGAGTATCCACCTGCTGGCGTTTGACTTCGAAGCGGATCTTTTCAGTCAAAGCAGTGGCGATATCGCCGGTGGTGATGGAACCGTAGAGTTTTCCGGTTTCACCAGCCTTGGCAGGGAAGATGAGGGTCACATCTTTGATCAGGTCGGCAACACCCTTGAGTTCACTGTTCTGGGTATTGCGGCGGATCTCAGCCTGCGCCTTGATCTTCTGAACCTGCTTCATTGCACCTTCGGTGGCGAGAACGGCAAGTCCCTGCGGAAGGAGGAAGTTTCGTCCGTAACCATCGGCAACTTTCTTGATGTCTCCGGCGCGTCCGAGTTTGTAAACGTCTTTGATAAGTAATACTTTCATGATTTAAGCCCTTTCTGGCAAATTGTGAAGTCAGGACGAAGGGTACAACGCCCTGCTATGCTGGATAAAGATCCCGCGGGGCAGGATTTTACCACAATTGGGGATTTGCCAATGAAAGGGATTAAGGTTAAGATAATCCCATGAGCCAGTTCCCCATCAAGTTCAGACGTGTCGCCGTTTTTGCTGGAATTTTTATTCTTGTTCTTTTCGTTATTGAATTCAACTCACGCCTAGAAGAACTGAACCGTCTGAATGAGCAGCGCGATGAAATGCAGGCACTTGCCACCCAAGCGGTGCAAACGCAGATCGCCTTGCAGACCCAGGTGGCATATGCTGCTTCCACTGAAGCAGTGGAAGAATGGGCACGCACCGATGGACATTATTTGCAGGAAGGTGACCAGCCTGTCATCCCTGTAGAGCAGCCCGGAAGTGTTCCCGTCATTGTTGAAACCCCTGTACCTGCGCCAACGCCAATGCAAAACTGGGAAATCTGGTGGACCCTTTTCTTCGATCGCTAACTACAATTACCCCTATATGCCCTCCGCCCTATTGGCATACCTGATCTGTCTTGCCTTTCTAATCGTTGTAGTAACGGGTATTGCCATTCGTGTCTTCATCAATTTGAATAATCCCGGCTCCTTCACGCTTGGAGGGCTGATGATGGCAATGTTAATTTGGGCAGCATTTTATTTCATTGAGATCGTTCACCCCTCAATTGCTGTAAAGATATTTGCACAAAAATCTCTGTACCTTGGGATGACTTTTTCTCCACCTTTCTGGCTTGGGTTTGCCTTGCAATACACCGGGCTGGGTACTTGGTGGTCGCAGCGGGGAAGATTTATTTTATTGGGCATTCCCGGGGGAATCGCATTCCTTCTTGGTATTACCAATGAGTCTCATCACCTGATCTGGAGATCACTTACCCTTTTCCCTTCTGACTTTGCTCCACTTCTCATTGAGTATGGACCTGGCTTCTATGCCACCACAATATATGCTTATACCCTTATCCTCACAGGTATAGCGGTTTATGTAATTGCACATATCAAGCATGGGAAAGTGTTTCGCCCCAAAACCGGAATCGTTCTGGCAGGCGTGACTTTGACCATAGCTGCAAATGTTTTTTTTCTGTTCTTTGAAAATGACCTCCAGGTAGACCCTACTCCGTTGACCTTTGCATTATCTGCACCTCTGATTGCATGGGGCTTTTTTCGCTTTGGAGTATCCAACTTACTTCCGTTGGCAGCTTCGTTGGTAGTGGAGAATTTACAAGATGCGATCATCGTTGTTAACAGTCATGATGAGATCGCTGATGTTAATCAATCCGCATCTGAACTATTGGGGAATTGCAATCACAAAGAGAATACAGATTTCTTCTCGACCTTTCCTCAGGCGGAAAAGCTCAAACCCATTTGGGATTCTCCCAAGACCACCGTCAAGTTAGAGATCAACACGGGATCCACTAAAAAATGGTTCGAGGCACGAGTGGTTCCGATTACAAATCAAGGCGAAAACCTTATCGGGCGGGTGATCGTCCTGCACGACATAACAACAGAACAAGCATTATTACGCGCCGAAACACGGCGCTCCCAGCAACTATTCCTGCTAGAGCAGGCAGGCAGGCACATTGCAGGCAGTTTCGATGTACAAGAGATCCTTCAACGGGCAGTGGATGCGATTACTCAACAATTCGGGTACCCTGAAACCGCCATTTCATTATTAACCAAAGACAACATGCTGGAGATCGCCGTGATCGTTGGCACGGAAGATTTCAGCTACAAACCAGGATACCGCCAGGAACTTGGCACAGGGATCATTGGCTACACAGCCAATATCAAGAAAACCTATGTGGCAGGAAACGTCTCTCAAGATCCTCATTACTACTCGACCAGCACAAAATCCGGGTCTGCGATCTGTACACCGATCTTAAAACGAGGGGAACTCTATGGTGTTTTGTACGTGGAAAGTTTTGAGCTAAACGCCTTCAACGAATTGGATACCGTCACTTTGGAAACACTTGCAAGCCAGATATCGGAGGCAATTCAGCGGGCAGAGTTATACGCTCAAAACCAAAATGACCTGCGAACCTTGAGAACCATTCAAGACATCTCAAGGCTCATTGCCAGTTCGCTCGACATCGAGACCATCAGTCAAACGGTGGTCAAAAGTTTGAAGGAAGTCTTTGGGTATACCCATGTCAGTATTTATTTTTTGGATGGCGAATTCCTGCACATTGCCGCAGAGGTTGGGTACCCCAAAGAGATGGTCATTAAAAAGTTCCATACCAGCCAGGGGGTGATCGGCAAGACATATCGCACGCGTACCATTCAGTTCATTGAAGACATCACCAAGGAAAAGATCTACATGAAAGCAGATGACCTTGTAACCAGTGAGATCTGCGTTCCGCTGCTCAAGGATGAAAAAGTACTGGGTGTGCTCAATGTGGAATCTCGTCGTTCCAAAACACTCACCCAAGCGGATGTGAACTTATTATCCACGATCGCGGGTCCGATCGCCATTGCGGTGGATAACGCCCGACTGCATGCCGAACTTAAACGAATGGCTACCACCGATGCAGTAACCGGTCTTTCCAATCGTCACGTGTTCGAACAGGCGATCCATGCCGAAATTGAACGTGCCGAACGAAACCAAACACCCATGTCGCTCATTGTCTTCGATATCGACTTCTTCAAACAATACAATGATGTTTTCGGTCACCCCGCAGGAGATGCACGACTCAAAGCGGTGGCAGATATCATCAAACTCAATTTGAGAAAATATGATATTGCCGCACGGTATGGCGGTGATGAATTTGCCATCATTCTTGCAGATTGCAACCAGCAAAACGCGATGACCTTTGCTGAACGCCTGCGTCAGGGCACGATGGCAGGTGCGCCCCAGCCGCCTCATGCCGGTAAAGGCTTATCCGGGTACACGCTCAGCATCGGCATTGCAACCTATCCTCAAGATGCAATCCTCCCCTCAGACCTTTTGATCGCAGCAGACAATGCAGCCATGCGGGCAAAACAACAAGGCCGGAATCAAATCAAATTTGCCAGTGAACATGAATCGACTTAACCTCTTCCCCATTACATCCAAAATCTC
>JBEBCV010000129.1:0-14341 GCA_041157505.1 Chloroflexota bacterium
AGGCGGAAAATCTTCGTCCGATCGAATTATTTTCCATCCCACGGGGTGACTCGGAAATTGAAGTAGAAGCATTCGAAACCACATTAGATGGAATGCCTGTGTATTTCATTGGAGGCGAACCCATCCGTTCGAGCGGTTCTGTATATTCTCTTGATGCAAAGTTGGATGCTGAAAAGTACGCTTTTTTCTCCTTGGCAGCCATGGAATTGCCCAAACATATTAATTGGCAGCCAGATGTCATTCATGCCAACGACTGGCACATGGCATTGAGTCTATATGTCAATTTGACCAAACGTTGGGAAGCTGGCGTAAAGCACATAGCAAATGTGCTTACATTGCATAATATGCCATTCATGGGTGCGGATGTTCGCGCTATCCTTGATCAGTATCGTATTCAGCTTGCTCAAACCGATTTGCCTGAATGGGCGCGTGTTCTGCCATTGCCGTTAGGACTTTGGGCGTCAGATGCAATTGTGGCGGTCTCGCCGGGCTACGCTGGTGAAGTGCTCACCGAAGAATTTGGTTGTGGCTTGAATGAGTTCATGGCACTTCGCAAAGAAACTTTAAGCGGTGTGTTGAATGGTATCGACACAGTTTCTTTTGACCCTGCTGTGGATAAAGCCATCAGTGTTAATTACAACCTAGATACTCTTGATCGTCGCGCTGAGAATAAAGAGTTGTTGCAGGAAAAACTGGGACTCAGACGTGACCCAAACATTCCTCTCCTTGCCATTATCTCGCGCATGGATGTTCAAAAAGGGGTCGACCTCGCTTTTACCGCGCTCAAGAACATGAAGCGCATTGAATTTCAAGCCGTAATTCTCGGTACCGGCGACCCAAAGTTGGAAGAGTCGGCTCGAGAGTTGCAAAACCTTTACCCAGAGAAGATCAAAGCCGAGTTAAGATTCGATGCGAATCTCGCCCGTCAAATATATGCTGGCGCTGATATGATCCTCATGCCGTCTCGTTATGAACCTTGTGGTCTTGCTCAAATGATCGCCATGCGTTATGGCTGTGTGCCGGTGGTCCGCGCAGTGGGCGGGCTCAAAGATACGGTTATTCCAAATGAAACTGGTTTTATTTTTGAGAAAGCACATCACATGTCGCTGGTCAGTGCTGTCAAAGCCGCGTTAAAGGTTTTACCCGACCGTGAAAAATGGCAGGCTTTACAGCGTAATGGCATGGCAAAAGATTTTTCATGGGGAGCCTCTGCGCGGGAATATTTAAAACTCTATCAATCTTTGGTGAAATAAATCATGGCTTTCAAACGTTCTTCTGGAATTCTTCTTCATCCCACCAGTTTGCCCGGACCCTATGGTATTGGTGACCTTGGTCCGCAAGCATATCGTTTTGTAGATTGGCTAGCAGCCACTGGCAGTAAGCTTTGGCAAATTTTGCCGCTCGGTCCCACAGGGTATGGCGACTCACCTTATCAATGCTTTTCTGCATTTGCGGGCAATCCCTACCTTATCAGCCCGGATGATCTGCTTGCTGAAGGGTTAGCGACTCCCGAAGACCTTGATGAGATGAAAGACTTGCCCGCCTCAAAAGTGGACTTTGGCTTGTTCATTCCTAAAAAACTTGCTCTTCTGCTGAAAGCTTTTCAGCGTTACCAAGCCAACCCCGAGCCTTTACGTGAAGCCTTCAACTATTTCTGCGCTGAGAATGCCTACTGGCTCGATGACTTTGCACTCTTCATGGCATTAAAAGAAGCCAATGGCGGCGGCGCATGGAACGGTTGGGACTCTGCCTTGCGGGCTCGTAAAAAGACCGCACTCAACAAAGCAAAGAAAGAACTTGCTGAAGACATTGAACGCTATTCTTTTTATCAATTCCTGTTTTTCCGTCAGTGGGCAAAGCTCCGTAAGTATGCCAATGAAAAAGGGATTCAGATCATGGGCGATATTCCCATCTTTGTCGCCTACGATTCAGCAGATGTATGGGCAAACCCCGACCTGTTCTTTCTAGATGAAGCGGGCAATCCCACGGTTGTGGCTGGTGTTCCCCCTGATCTCTTTTCAACGACGGGTCAATTATGGGGCAACCCGCTCTATAACTGGAAAGTCCACAAAAAAGAGGGCTATGCCTGGTGGTTGTCACGCGTCCGCGCGGTATTGCAGACGGTGGATATATTGCGTTTTGATCACTTCCGCGGTTTTGCTGGCTATTATGAAATACCTGCCACTGATACCACCGCCGAACATGGACGCTGGGTGCCTGGTCCGGGCAAGGATTTATTCCGCGCCATTGATGAAGACCTTGGTAATGGAGTCATTGTTCCCGGTACAGGGTTACCCATTGTGGCAGAAGACTTGGGAGTAATCACTCCTGATGTCATTGAATTATTGAACGCGTTTGACCTGCCCGGCATGAAAGTCTTGCAATTCGGCTTTACCGGACCGGAAAATCCCTTCATGCCGCATAACTATGTTCCGAACTGTGTTGCATACACCGGCACACATGACAACGATACCGCCAAAGGTTGGTATGCCAACGCTCCTGAAGTGGAAAAAGATTTCGCCCGCCGTTATCTTGGTGTCGATGGTCACGACTTCTCGTGGGACCTTATCCGTGCCGTGTGGAAGTCTGTGGCGGTCTTTGCCATTGCTCCCATGCAAGATGTGCTCGGCTTGGGTGGCGAAGCCCGTATGAACTTCCCAAGCAAACTTGGCGGGAACTGGGAATGGCGAATGTCTGAAGAAGATTTCCGCGAAGACCTGGCTGCCGGGTTGAGAGATCTGAACTGGATGAGTTTGAGATAAGCCAGAAGAGACTATAAACAAAACTGACCTCGAGCAATCATTCCGAGGTCAGTTTTGTTTATAAGAAAAAATTGGAAGCAGATAAACTCTGATAATGTTGATTAATAATTCTATTCCGCGTCTATCCGCGCTCGTCAGCGTCATGTATTTCAGGGGTAATGATGGTTTGCTTAAGAAGCAAACCCTTCCGGCATTTCGGTCTCTCCACCAGCCAAACCGTATTCCAAAATATCTTTCTTACGATCCGGATATAACTTCAACAACTCTGCTTGTGTTCCCCCTGTGAAAATATCTCCCGTGAATCCCGGCGCGAGGGTGCAGCCAAAGAGTGAATACGTACCATTCTCTATACAGTGCCCAGCTTGCCAAACCCCAGCCGGAATCACGAACTGCACATGCTGTCCCTTCAATGGGTCATTTCCTAAAACAACATCTCTACTCGAACCATCTGGATAAAGCAGTATCAATCGCAATGGATCCCCACCGTAAAAATGCCACATCTCATCAATGGTCAACTTGTGGAAATATGAAATGCTGCGCGGTTCATGACAATACATACCGATCATTCCCGTCCCGTAAGGCTTACCGTTCGGCATATCTCCCGAGCGATAGGTGCTGACAAACAAGGTCCCTTCCACAGGCAGCGGCTCGAATCCAAAATGTTGAATCAACGCCTTTATTTCGGCATCCATACCACCTCTATTATCCATTTACAAATATAGACCTTTATTCACCGCTCTTTACTGTCAAATTCACAACCGTCGCACCGCTTGCCTTTACCAAATTCTCGGGTGTGATCATGATCTCCTCGCCCCATTGACCGGCTCCTGTACCAAGAATGGGCTCGTTCATAAGGGTCGCTTCCAGGAAGGAGCGGAATCCTTCAGGCTGCCAACCAAATGCAGGGATCGAACCAATGATGTACCCGGTCACTTCTTTTACCCGTTCCGGCGGCGCCATTTGGATATTGCGTGAGCCGATCGCTTTCTTCAAATTTCCAGAAATGGCATTCTGGTCACCGCCAAGCATCACCAACACACATTCATCAGTGTCCACCACTCGGAAAATGAGAGTCTTTACCGCTTGTCGTTCGGGGAAATCAAGTACTTTTGCGACATTTGCAGCACCTTTTTCGGTGTCTGGGGAAAAACTTTTGGCTTCATAGGGAATATTATGTTTATCTAGGTGAAGGTGTGCAGGGAGTTTCATGGTTCCATTCCTTTGCGGATGAGGTTGATTATTTCTTCAGGCGAATTGGAAATATCTACAATGAGTGCGTCTCGTGGTTCTTCCAACGCTTCGAACTGACTTTGTAATAATTGTACCGGCATGTAATGATCTTTGCGACGCTTCAATCTTTTTTTTGATCTGTTCGTACGACCCGCGTAGATAAACAAACCGGACATATTTATTATCAGACAAAATTTCACGATAGCGTTGTTTCAATGCTGAACAAGCCAGGACCAGAGAGCGGCGTTCTTCAATGTTTTTATGAATAAGTTGTTGAAGGGTATATAACCACTCCGCCCGATCTTCATCATTCAATGGAACGCCTTGCGACATCTTTAAACGGTTTTCAAGGGGATGAAAATCGTCCGCATCGTAAAACTGCCAGCCAAGATTCTGTGCCAGTTGTTTTCCGATGGTTGTCTTCCCACAGCCTGAAACGCCCATGATTATGATGCATTGAGGAGTGATCATTATTTTCTGCTTGAAAGAAAAATGCCAATCAAAATTAATATGCCGCCTGCGATCGTTATCAAGGAAGGTGTTTCATTGAGAATGAAGTATGCAAGTGTCGCAGACCCAATCGGTTCTCCAAGCACTGTAACTGCTACGAGCGTAGCGGTTAGATATTTCAATGTCCAGTTATACGTAGTGTGACCGATCAACTGAGGAATGGCGGCTAATAGAAATATCCAGCCGTATGTTTGTGGGGCAAACCCAAAGGGCGAATTTCCAGAGATGAGCATGATTATGATGAGCGTGATCGCACCCATTCCATAAACCAGAAAGATGTAGGGGATGAGTGACGTCCCTGCACGGAGTTTTCTGCCGATGATGAGATAACCTGTCACTGCCCAGGCACCGGCAAGGGCAAGGAAGTTGCCCCACATGGCTCGTCCTTGAAGGATATCATCCACCGATTGGCAGACAAAACCACCATCCCAAGTGCAGGCATCAGCCAAGCCAATGACAGTTCCGCCAATCACAGCGACGATCAAACCGATGACAGTTGACTTTGTTATATGTTCTTTCAACAACATAGGAGAAAGCAATGCCACCCACAGCGGACCTGTTCCTACAAAAACCACCGAACTGGCAACACTTGTGTATTCGAGTGATGTGATCCATGTGGCAAAGTGAGCGGCGAGGAAGATGCCTGAGGCAACACCGAGCAGGATCTCAGTCCGTGTGAAGCGTTTTATTTCATCCAAATGGCGGGTGAGGGCGATCGGTGCAATGAGCAGAGTCGCGAAAGTCAAACGTAAGGCAGCGATCACTAACGAAGGCGCACCGTCTGTTTGCGCAAAGCGGATAAAAATACTGGCGGTGGAAACAGCCAGAGTTGCAACGATCAATGCAATGGGTAGGAGGAAGCGGGTCCGTGAATCCATAATGCCGCCCAGTGTACCCGAAAAACAATTAAACTTGCACTCCATTGTAAGGTATGCTAAATTCAGCGCATCATGGAACTAAGGAGAAAACAAAATGTCCACAGTGAAATCTGAAATTGCGAAACTTGTTGTAAAGAAAGTAAAAGGAATCACCGAGCCGCAAGCCTTGCAGGCAGTGGAAGTAGTGCTTGATTTTGTTGAGAAGAAACTGCCACCAAATATTGGCAACAAGCTTGATGCAATCCTTTCCGGAAATGTAGATCTTAGCGATGGTGTTGGTTTGGATGACGCTGCTGGGCTGCTTGGTGGACTTTTAAGTGGCGATAAGAAATAGAAAAGAATTTACTGCCGCATCCACCTGGATGCGGCAGTAAATGTAAAAGTGTGTCTGGTATGGTTTTTATAGGTGGAGTGCTCAAGGTTTTGATTTATTAGATATTTGTAATAAATTTTATTTTTTCTTGCGTCCTGCCATTGGGCGGGATAAAATAAACCAACCAACTCAAAAATAACCAACTTGAAGGAGAAACCTCATGGCATTTGAACTTCCCAAACTTGCTTACGCGTATGATGCTCTTGAACCCCATATCGACGCACGTACGATGGAGATCCATCACACCAAGCATCACCAAACCTACATCACAAATCTCAACGCAGCTGTCGAAAAAACCCCTGAACTTCAGGGTAAGTCTTTAGAAGCGATGCTCAGCGACCTGAATGCCGTTCCTGAAGGCGTTCGTATGGTCGTCCGCAATCATGGCGGCGGCACCTATAATCACAACCTCTTCTGGGAGATTATGGGACCCAACGCTGGCGGCGCTCCCAAGGGTGATCTCGCCAAGGCGATCGATGCATCCTTCAATTCTTTTGATGCCTTCAAAGATGAGTTCACCAAGGCTGCCACCACTCGCTTCGGCTCCGGCTGGGCCTGGCTCGTTAAAAAGGGAAGTGGACTCGCTGTCGTTTCCACCGCCAATCAAGACACTCCGCTTTCAGACGGATTGACCCCCATCCTTGGCATTGACGTGTGGGAACATGCCTACTATCTCAATTACCAGAATCGCCGCCCTGATTACATTACCGCGTTCTACAATGTGATCAATTGGGAAGCCGTTTCTGCCAAGTACGCCGCCAAGTAATTCATACCAAAAAGGTCTAGTAGCCCTGCACCCATGTGCAGGGCTTTTTTTATTCTCACCTTGCCATGCCGATAAACAAAGATATAATAGGCGCATTGGTTCGCCGATAATCCCCAAAAGGAGAATAAAATATGACTCACATTATTACCAGCCTTTGTGTTCGTGACCGCGGATGCATCGAAGTTTGCCCTGTCGAATGTATCGTTCCCGGTAACCCTGCCGATGGGTTCCCAATGGTCTATATCGACCCTGATACCTGCATCGACTGTGGCGCTTGCGTACCCGAATGCCCGTTTGCAGCGATCTTCCCCGAAGATGAAGTGCCCTCTGCTTACACTGCCAAGGGCGGTGAATATATCAACCGCGTTGGTCTCACCGGTCACTACGAAGGCACCAATCACCACGGCAAGCAGGTTGTGCTTGAAACCACCAAGCAGCTTGCTGCTGGCGAGGTTGTTGATCTCACCCCCGATACCCCACTTAACTACGACTTCTTCAAGAGCGGTCCTGGTTATAGCGCCAAAGATAACGATAGCGGAAGCTAATTCTCTAAAAATAAAAAGCCAGGCATATTGCCTGGCTTTTTTGATTCATTATTTTCTCAACACAGAGGTAAATAACAGCTCGCTGATCCGCTTGACAAGTTGGGGATTATCTTCTTCCAATGCAACCACCATTGCAAGTGGGGCGCCTTGCCAATCTGGTGGAGTTCCTGCGATCAACCAGGTAACCGTTGTCTTGTTGATGGTACCAATCCCGGTGCTGCTCCAATATGCTTTTCCTTCCTGGACAAAAGAAAGAGCCGCTTCATCCGCCGCCTCTGCTTGGAGCACCTCTCTGGGCTCATCAAACGCTGGAAGTACCACCCATCCCTGTTCGAACGTGTTCACGGCAGTGGCAATGCGTGGAGCTGGCATCACACCCTGATTGCTCAACGCTGCCGCAGCCAATACCACCTGCAGTGGACTTGCCCGCAAGTCTTCGATCTTATCGGTTGGAGTATTCGTTGCAACAGGTAGTGTGATCAACGGTGAACGGAAGAGACCTATCTTTTCATAAAACGCAAACAATTCATTGTTGGTGATTCTTTGATCAGAAAAGTTTGCGCGTACCAAGGGTAACAACGCATCACCTAATGGATAAATTCCTTGCGTGGCACGGTTGAGCAAAGGTGAATTTTCATCTTGCGACAAAGAGTCGCCTTCTTCATCCAGTTTATTTGGGTCATAGGTCGGATGAGATGCCATGACGAGGATCTCTCCAGTTTCCGCATTCATGAGGATGATCGCGCCACGATGGATGCTCAACAAATTATCAGCGGTTGCTTGAAGATCAAGGTCAATGCTCAGCCGTACGTCCAAGCCGGGGGGAGGGGTGCCATAGATCAATTGATTCCAAAGGATGAGGCTTGCTGGGTTCCCTTGAATGCCTCGCAGGTAGTTATCTACGCTGGCTTCCAAACCTGCCTGCCCGAACACCGGATGCGTATAGCCAGTGATCGGTGCAAGGTCTGGGTAAAGATATTCCCGGATGAAAGAACCGCTTTCTCCAACGGTAATGTTTATGGGTTGATTGTTATTATCAAGGATCTCGCCACGGTGAACATATCGATCTGCAATGGAGCGTCTGGCATTATCTGTACGGGTGAGTAGGTCTTCCCCTCGTATCAAAGACCACCAGGAACCGGTCAAAGCACAGGCTGCCAAGCCCACGGCAAAGATGCCAGCTAGGATCGAATAGGGTGCAGGGTTTGCAAGGGGGGCAGGTTCATCATCATCTGTATTGCTTATGGATAGTAATAGATACAAAGCGATGAAGGAGGTCAATAAAGAGGATCCACCATATGAAACAAACGGTAAAGTGACGCCCGTCAGTGGGAGCAAACGCAAATTTCCGCCGAGGATGAGCAAGCTTTGCACACCAAGATAGGCAACAATCCCTGCGGCAAGATGACGCCGGAAGTTATCTGGGGCACGCAGGGCAATGGTCAAGCCGCGAGCGAGGAGCAGCCAAATGGTGGCGATCAAGCCTAGTGTCCCAAGAAGACCCGTCTCTTCCGCGATGGCTGCGAAAATAAAATCGGAGATGGCAACTGGTACCAGCAACGGACTCCCGATTCCTAATCCTCTCCCAAGTGTGCCGCCATTTGCCACAGCGAGCAGGGATTGAATGATCTGGTAAGAGTTGCCTGTGGGGTCATCCCAGGGGTTGAGCCATCCCACTACACGGATGTGAATGATGTCGATCAGAAAATAACCGATCAGCAGGGTGCCTAATAAAAATGTTCCCGTACCAATGAGAATACGCCGTCTGCCCGTTACGATGAAAAGGAAGATGGTGAATATAAAAATAAAAATAGATGCAGTTCCAAGGTCACGTTGAACTACAAGTAGTAGAAGCGCTACACCGGTCACCACGAGCGTTGGAATCAGAAGTGGCAGGGATGACAAACGGATATTCACCTTCTCTGAAAGATATGCAGAGAGATAAATGACTAGCAGGATCTTAAGTGGTTCTGAAGGTTGAAAATAAACACCCCACACACCAAGCCATAATCGCGGGCCAACTCCCATGGGGTTTGTGCCAAAAATAAGGGTCAAGGCCGTGATGAGCAAACCACTGCTAAGGAAGATATATTTGTAATTCTTGAAAAATGAAAGATTCCTCAAATAGCGAATCGAAAGGATCAATACAACAACACTGATTCCAAACCAGGTAGCTTGTCGTGCTCCAAAATCTTCATCCAAACGCCAGACAGTAAGCAACCCCCAACCACTGAGTAATGCCGCGGCGGGAAAAATATACGGGTCGCGTTCTGGTAGATAGTGGATCAAAGTGCGGTGGGCAAGATACGTGAATAAACACCAAATGAGAAAGCCAACCCAATGAGATAACCTATAGTCCACGTCCCATGTGCGTTCACGGACCGCGGGTGCCAGGGTTAGGGTGACTGATTGTAGGAAAAGGAAAAGTGCCGACCATTGGAGGAGCCGGCTCTGCACTTGGTTATTCATTGGAGATCAGGTGGGTTTTGTTTATTCAACCGTAGTGTGGGTTCGATGATGACATTTTCAGAAAGATTGACAGATAATCGAAAACCTCCACATTGGATCTCATCGCCAGATGTGATCACGGTAGGTGTAGTAATGCGATTATCGTTCAACCGCGTGCCATTGGTGGAGGCAAGGTCTTCGAGCCACCATTGATTGTGGTGATATGTTAGATGTGCATGTCTTGCTGATATGGTGTCTTCAGGTAGAGGGATATCACTGCCTGGGTCACGACCTATGGTTATTTCTGCTTGGTGAAAATAACGCAAAGTTCCCTGTCCGTTTTTGGGGGTAACCATAATGCTGATACCCGGCACACGTCGATTCGCAAGGACTATCCCTTGACGTTGAACTTCACGATATAGGAATACAAGCACCCAGCCTAAAAAGCCGTACAGTGCAAGCGCTGTGAGAATTCTCAGCGCTAGAACCACGGAGCCGCTCATTGTTTTTTCTTGAAATCTGCCGTCGAATGATCTTTGTCTTTGCTAAATACGGCAGTAGGACGGTCTGAAGCTGTTTTGAGAGGAGCCGTGTTCTTTATGTCTGGGCTTGGAGGCGGATTATCCTGCCCGAATATGAGTGCCACGCCAGCCAAAGAAATGACATCCCCTGGATAAAGCACGCTTTGGCTTGTACGTTGTCCATTCACAAAGGTACCCCCGGTGGAATTTAAGTCAAAGACCACGAATCGCCCTTTGATCGCACGCAGTTGGGCGTGATTGCGGGATACGCGGGGGTCATCGATAACAAGTTGATTATCCAATCTGCGTCCAATGTTCACAACAGAGAGGTTAAGTGGGTAAATCTTTACACCTTCAACAATAAGAAAGGAGTTTTCTGGGATTTTTTCAGAGGCACCATCCAGGCTGCCTGTATCCAGTGGGGTTGCATTTGTTTCTGCCATGGTATCTATCCGGTGAGATGTATGAACTTCAACATCATTAATTTGAATTCGTTCGTCAGTTTTAACGGTAACAGTAGGAGATATTGTAAACTTAAATCCGGCTTCCTGCGCAACCATGGCAATCGAATTTAATATTACTGTAAGTAGTTTTTCATCAATCCAGACCTTGGCAGTTTCGGGGTGTAGGGCGAGTGTGTAGACATCTGGAATTATGGTTGCATCACCTTCTACAACACTATTCTGTTGGATGGCAGCTGCTATTTTTTGAACGATCACATCTTCTACACGCCTACCAGGGAGGACTTTCAACAAGTCCACCTCGATTAGTGTTTGCAGGCGTGTTTCGATCTCGCGCAGATTCATCTTTTTACTAAATGGGATTCCTGCAATTAGGGCAGGTTTTTTCGTATTGCTTTACCACAAAGCCACAGTGTCTGCAGGTTGTGGGTTGAACGTTACCGAGTGGAGCACCACATGCACTACAAGAAGGTGCTCCTACTGGGTTGGCGACATGGCAATATTCACAGGTAGTGCGCTTAAGGTTCTTGGAAAGTTCAGCAGAAGCACCAGCTGCACGAGCCGCTTTGGAAATTACTGCCCAGACCCGCTCACTGATCTGTAAATTTTCGATATCCTGAGCAATATCATCCAAGCGACCTAATAAACTGAATGGATTCTTAATGGCAGCTAATGCTGTAACACCAATACTGGCGGCCACACCCAACCAAGCTTGCTGACCCAGTTCCACCATAATGCCATCATCAAGTGTCTGGATTGTGACTGTCATGGCAGTTTGCCCGCCAGACATGGCATCGGGCCTGGTGCCAACCTGAACGACCATTTTGTCGGTTTGCCCCAAAATTTGAGCGCGCATATACCCCTGGTTGAACTCTGCAAGCAACGCTTGTGCAATGTCGACAGGTTTGATGTCACCGTGAAAGATTTTTCGCTCCATGAACTCGATTATAATCGCCTTTGCGATTCTCCTTTTAAGAATTTACGAAATGACACAATATAAGTTTCATCCCCTCTATTTGACGTTGACCTTTCTTTTAATCGTGTTTGGGATATTCTTCGCCTCTTCCTCGACCGATGTCTTGGCTCAGCAACCGACGGAAACTCCCGCCGCTGCAACCGGTCTTTTCATTACGGTGGTGACCGATGAACCGCAAATTAACGTACGATTAGGTCCAAGTTCCACCGTTTACCCGGTTGTGGGCGCATTACTGACTGGTTCTACCGCTCCAGCACTTGGGCGTTCTCAAGGTGGCGATTGGATCCAGATCGATTTTCCATCTGCTCCCGGTGGAAAGGGATGGGTGTATTCTCCATTAGTCCAAGTCTCCGCGCCAGGTGAACTTCAGGTAGTGGAACCACCTCCAACGCCAGTACAGCCTGCAACATCTACCATTGATCCGACCTTGGCAGCACAATTTGTTATCCAACCCACAAACACACGCTTGCCAACCTATACCCCTGCCCCAACATTGGTCAAGATAGATTTTGACCAGTCTGCTTCCACGCAAAACAGTGTGCCATGGGCTTCTATAATTATTGCTTTAGCTGTTTTAGGTGTGGTTGGTTTCTTGCTTTCCTTGATCATTCGTAGGTGAATTTGAAAAAAATGGCAAGTTCTGTAAAACGATTGATTGCCTTTCTGTTTATGGCGATATTCGGGTTCGTTTTGGTCATTTATGTGCCAACGCAACGCCCCGTGGTTGCCCAACAACCAACCGGCTCAATACCTACTGTAACAGGGACTCCAGTCGGCATGGTTGTCCGTGTGAATATTGACCTTAATTTTGAAATCGTAAACGTTTATGCTGGTCCGAGTTCATATCTCTATCCATCTGTAGGTGTGATATTGATGGGGCAGGAAATCCCTGCGTTGGGTATTTCTGAAGACCAAAACTGGATCCAGATTTACTACCCAGGGGTTCCGGGCTCGGTAGCCTGGGTTTATGGACCCTATGTGACCATTATTAAAACGGGCCGTTTGCCACGAGTTCCAGCACCAAGTACTCTGACCCCCACCCTCGCCCCAATTGACCCTACTCTTTCCGCTGCTTTCATCAACCCTTCTACCCCAACGCGGTTACCAACATTTACTCCGCCACCTGAATTGGTAGTTCCTACTTTTCTGCCAAATTTAGATTCAACGAACCGGGTACCTGTTGGCTTGGCGATTATTATTCTTGGGTTTATAGGCGCCTTTGGCACATTGATCTCATTTCTACGTGGTAGATAAAAAGAATAAAAAAAGGACAGGTTTGAAACCTGTCCTTTTGGTTTACAACTATGAACTAGTGACCGCCGCAGCCGCAGGATCCGCCGCCGCAACCACAAGCGCCTTCACCGCCGCCAGCACCACAAGCACAGCCGCCTTCACCATGGCTGTGACCTTGAGCGTTCGGGCTATTTACTGCAAAGCCAGCACCGCGCATGGGGTCATTGACAAAGTCAACTGTGGCATCGCGTAAATAATCGATGGAGACTTCGTCAACAACAACCTTGACACCGTTGGATTCAAAGGTTGTATCTACATCGCGGAAGTTATTATCAAGCGCCATACCAAAGTTGACGCCACAGCAACCGCCGCTGGCAACGTATACTCGCAAGGCATATCCTTCAAGGTTCCGTTCGGTGAGGATGTTCTTGACAGCTTCGCTCGCAGCAGGGGTGAGGGTGAAAAGTTGGGTGTTGATTTCTTGGAGCATAATTTTCTCCTTGTTTACATCTAATTTTGGTGAATGTTATCAGGTTTAAATGGGGCTGTCAACTTTTTTTGTATGAATATTAATCTGAACTCATTTTCTTGACACAAAACCTTTGCAACTGTAAAATCCCTCTGCTTAAAAGGCGAAAGCCTTTATTTTTTCATCTCTTTAGGAGGAGTACCCTTTCATGTTCACTATGGACTTAACCAACGTTGAACAAATCGCTATTTGGGCCGTTTTTGCAGTTGCTTGGATCGGTCTCGGATATGCGGTTTTTTTGCGTTCCCAGATCCTACGCGAGGACAAAGGAACGGAAAAAATGCAGGAAGTATGGGGAGCAATCAAGGATGGTGCAAATGCATATTTGCAAAAACAGCTTAAATCCATTTTGCCCCTGATCGCAATTCTAACTGTCGCTCTTTTCCTTTCCGTTTACGTCGTTCCGCCTTCTCCTGAAGCACAGGAACGTTTCAGTGGAATGGCTGACAGCCAGATCAAACTCCTCATCGGTGTTGCACGCGCCCTCGCATTTGTCATGGGTGCAGGCTTCTCACTGACCGTGGGTCAGATCGGTATGCGCATGGCGATCGAAGGAAACGTGCGTGTAGCAGCAGCTTCCAAGAAGTCGTTCGGTGATGCTCTTCGTATTGCCTATCGCGCAGGTACCATTACGGGTATGTTGACCGATGGTCTCGGTTTGCTTGGCGGTACCATTATCTTCATTATTCTCGGCATTGCTGCGCCAGATGCTCTGCTTGGCTTTGGTTTCGGTGGTACGCTCCTCGCGTTGTTCATGCGTGTGGGTGGCGGTATCTTCACGAAAGCTGCCGACGTCGGAGCAGACTTGGTCGGTAAGGTAGAAGCAGGCATTCCTGAGGATGATCCAAGAAACCCTGCCGTGATCGCGGACCTCGTCGGTGACAACGTCGGTGACTGCGCTGGTATGGCTGCCGACATTTTTGAATCCTATGAAGTGACCATTGTTTCTGGCTTGATCCTTGGTTTGGCTCTTTGGCATGCCACAGGACGCCTTGAATGGATCATCTTCCCCTTGATGGTACGCGGTATTGGTGTACTTTCCTCCATTGTAGGTACATACTTCGTGAAGGCTGGAAAAACTGGTAAGAGCGAAGATGCAATGAATGCAA
>JBEBCV010000130.1:0-11325 GCA_041157505.1 Chloroflexota bacterium
GAAATGGACCCCAGCCGACCACGAAGAGCAACTCCGCCGGCTTTCCCACGCATACGAACACGCCAATATCATTATCAACACGAACACGCTTGACGAAAGCGGAGTCCTCGCCCAAGCTCTCGCCTACCTAAAAAAGCGACTCTAACCCCAACCCTTTCCCCGCTTCAGGCTTGGACCCTGCCTGGGTTGCCAAACCGCGCCTCTCCCCCGTCTGAGGCGGTCCGTCCTTCCCTCCAAAATTCAAACAACGGGAGTATAATGTCGTCCGCGCCAGCCACAGGCTGGCATTTTCGTGGATGGAGATATTTACCGCATGATACGTAACTTACCCAATCGCATCATCCTCATCGTGGTGATTCTCGCGCTTGCCTTATGGATCGACCTAAGCACCGAGATCAATCTCATCAACCCGGTGAACAATGAAACCCTTTTCTCACGCAGTGTAGAGCCCAAACTGGGTCTCGACCTGCAGGGCGGCTTGCAAGTGCTGCTCGAAGCCGATATTCCCGCCGACCAACAGATCGACGCCGAATCCATGCAGATCGCTCGTGACATCGTCCAACAGCGTACAGATGCTTTGGGCGTGAACGAAAATGTCATCCAGATCGCTGGTGACCGCCGCATTGTTGGCGAATTCCCCGGTTTGGAAGATACCGAATCTGTGCTTGCGACGATTCAGCAGACTGGTTTGCTTGAATTTGTGGATACCGGCGACTTCAGCCCTGAAGAAGGCTCGTTCCTGGTGACAGATTACAGCCCCACAGGAGCACCTGTTGAAGCTCCTGAAGGCGAGACCGTATATCACACCATCATGACCGGTGCAGAACTCGCCAGTGTGACCGTGGGCACCGATGCCCTTGGCGCGAACTACATCATTAACTTCACTTTGAAGTCTGAAGGTTCGAAGGTCTTTGCCGCACACACAACTGCGAACCGCGGTAAATACCTCACCATTTTGCTTGATAAGCAGGTAATCTCTGCTCCTGTCATTCAAGACCCCATCACAGGTGGACAAGGCTCCATCAGCGGTAATTTCACTGCTGAAAATGCCAACTCTTTCGCTGTTCAACTGCGTTATGGTTCATTGCCTGTGCCTTTGAAGGTTGTTGAGACCCGCATCATTGGTCCAACCCTTGGTGCAGACTCACTCAACAAGAGTCTTATCGCTGGTTTGATCGGTATGGCGATCGTGGCATTGTTCATGATGGTCTACTACCGCATGCCCGGTGTGGCGGCTGTCCTCTCGATTTTGACCTATGCCTTGATCTCGTTTGCGATCTTCAAATGGTTCCATTTCACGTTGACCCTGCCCGGTATCGCCGGCTTCCTGCTCAGCACCGGTTCCGCTCTCGATGCAAACATCCTGATCTTTGAGCGCATCAAAGAAGAACTCCGTAACGGACGCACCATCATCCAAGCTCTCGATCTCGGCTGGACACGTGCCTGGTCCTCCATTCGTGACTCGAACCTTTCGGCGATCATCACTGCCATCATCCTGTTCTGGTTCGGTTCCTCATTTGGTGCAACCATCGTTAAGGGTTTCTCCCTTACCCTCGCTCTCGGTGTTGCGATCTCGCTCTTCACCGCGATCTACATCACGCGCACGATTCTCGCGCTGCTTATCAATGCTTTCAAGCCCAAGAACCTTGATGCTTGGTTTGGTCTATAAAATACAAGGATAAAGTTATGAATATTCTTGGTAAACGCTATTACTTTTTTGCACTCTCCCTGTTCCTGATCGTCCCAGGGCTGATCTTGCTTGGCATCAAAGGTGTTCCCCTTTCCATTGACTTCACAGGCGGCACTTTCCTTGAGGTGCAATTTGAAGATGGCAAGACTCCCGACACCTCCACCATCCTCACCATTTACGAAGATGCCCAGATCGAAGATGCCCAAGTAACCGTAACTGACACTGGCTCCCTCGTCATCCGTTCTTCATTCTTGACGAATGAAGCGCGTGATGTGGTTCTGACCGCGCTGAAAGAAGCCACTGGCTCTGAAGTATCGGTCATCAAATTCGACAGTGTTGGTCCAAGCATTGGCGAACAGGTCACCCAACGTGCAGCAATTGCCGTTACAGTCTCCTCACTTTTAGTGGTGCTCTTCATCATCTGGTCGTTCCGCAAGGTGCAGAACGCATTCCGCTATGGGGTTTGCGCCATCCTTGCAATGATCCATGACATTCTCATCATTGTCAGCATTACTGGCATCGGTGCCTTCTTCTTTGGCTGGGAAGTTGACTCGCTCTTCCTCACTGCACTTCTAACCGTTATCGGTTTCTCGATGCAGGATACCATCGTGGTGTTCGACCGCATCCGCGAGAACTCACACATCCTGCGCCGTGTGGAATACGAAACCCTCGTCAACCACTCCATCGTTCAGACCTTGCAGCGCTCGATCAACACCCAGTTGATGACCGTGGAATTCCTGCTCCTCGCCCTCGCCATGTTCGGCGGTGTGACCCTGCGCGAATTCGCCATCATCCTGTTGGTGGGTCTCTTGAGCGGAACTTACTCCTCCATTTTCGTGGCAGCTCCCATCCTAGTGCTTTGGGAAAAGCGCGAATGGACGACCTGGTTCGGTCGTGGCGCGAACGCGTAATTCAAACGTCAAAAGACAGCCATCTGATGATGGCTGTCTTTTGTTATTTCAAAGGAGATACGCATGCAAAAATGGTTTCTATTTATTAGCGTTATGATTCTCGCTTCATGTTCTGTAGATGCCAATGTTCCAGCCGAATCTCCCACACTTGAAAAAGTTACACCTGAAGTAACTTCTGAAACTCCCTCAAACAATCTAGAAACGCTGCCAGTCGATATGTCCTGGCACATCCAATATTCTGGCGACATGGATTATTCGCTGGATGTCGACATGTACAATATTGACCTTTTCGACACGAGTGCTGAAACGATCAAACAACTCCAGTCTCGTGGCGTACTTGTTGTCTGTTACTTCAGTGCAGGTTCTTACGAAGACTGGCGTCCCGACGCGGCAGACTTCCCTGCCGAAACATTGGGAAAACCCATGGAAGGCTGGGAAGGTGAAACCTGGCTCGACATACGTCAGATTTCCAAACTTCAACCTGTGATGGAAAAGCGGCTGGATATGGCTGTTGCCAAAGGCTGCGATGGCGTAGACCCGGATAACGTTAATGGATTTGAAAACGAAACTGGCTTTCCATTGACGTATGAAGACCAGATCGCATTCAATACCTTCCTTGCCAAAGCCGCCCATCAACGCGGATTGCTGATCGGTTTAAAAAACGACCTTAACCAGATTCAAGACCTCCTGCCTCATTTCGATTGGATCCTCAATGAAGAATGTTTTTCCTTTGACGAATGTGAGCTGCTCCTGCCATTTGTACAAGCAGGCAAGCCGGTTTTTGTTATAGAATATGACCTTTCGCCACAGAAATTTTGCGAGCAGGCAAATAAAATGAACTTCAATGCGCTACACAAAAATTGGGAATTAGATGCATACAATTATGCATGCAGGTGGCATATGATATTTCTACGTGCTTTTATTATCGGAATTTCCATTGCAGCCCCGGTTGGACCGATCGGCGTGCTTTGCATTCGCCGCACACTGGCAAATGGTCGAGCGGCAGGCTTTTTCTCTGGCATGGGAGCAGCAAGCGCAGATATGGTTTATGGAGCGATCGCCGCTTTTGGGCTGACTGCCATCACCGGGTTGTTGGTTGACAATGCCTTCTGGCTGCGCCTCATAGGCGGGGTGTTCTTGCTGTATTTGGGAGTGAAGACATTTCTGGAAAAGCCTTCAGATAAACCCGCTCAGGCTGCGCAAGGTAATCTATTGAGCATGTACACATCCACCTTTTTCCTGACCATCACCAACCCAATGACCATTCTCTCTTTCGCCGCCATCTTCGCCGGGACAATGCTGGGGAAAGATACGGGCTCACCACTGATCATGGTTGCTGGGGTGTTTGCAGGGTCTGCCGCCTGGTGGCTGACGCTCAGTTTTGGCGTTGGCATTCTGCGTGACCGCCTGAACCAAACACACATGGCGTGGATCAACCGCATCTCTGGGGCGGTCATTGTTATTTTTGGGTTATACGCTTTATTGAGCGGAGGGTAACCAAAAATCGTCGAGCAAATTTGCCCAACGATTTTTGGTTAATCTTCTTTTCGGCGGCGATGATACTCAGCCTTGTTCTTGTACATTGCATCATCTGCGAGTTGAATGACCCGCTCCATATTCATGCCGGGCTGGCTTGTCGCGGCACCGATTGAAATACTTAGGATCGGTTCCCGGTAATATTTATTGTTTATTTCCATCAAGGCATGGATCTGTTTTATGAATTCAGCGGTTTCGGCTTCTTCCGTCCGTGGGAGAATGATGGCAAACTCATCCCCACCGATCCGCGCCGCGATCTGCCCATTATTGAACGCAGCAGTCAATACTTCAGCAAGGCGACGGATCAATTTATCACCGGCTTGATGCCCCAGAGTATCGTTAGTTTTCTTGAGGTAGTTTAGATCAAGGACAATAATGCTTACCGGGTCTTTTCGGCTGTGCTCCAGCTTCTGGATCGTTTCTTCAAAATATGCGCGATTAAAAAGACCGGTCATCACATCGTGAGTGCCCAGATAATGAAGGTATTCTTCCGCCTTCTTGCGGGCGGTTATATCCTGAATAGAGACCAACACCCAGCTAAAATCCTGTTCGTGGCCCGGCATGATCTTGAAATTTAAAAGAATATTGATCGGATCTCCGCTCAATGAATAGTTAACCCCTTCCCGTTCATACGCCAATGTACCATTCCAAAGGTCGATCAGCTCTTTTGCAAAATGCGTTTCCATCTCGTCTCGAAATACCTGATTTAAATTTGAAACCAGATGATCTTTTGAATGAGCGCCGAACAGATTTAGGGTCTTTTGGTTGACATCCAAAACTTTTATAAGGCTGGCACAATGCAAGGTCGCTTCGGGATGGTCTTCCAGATAATCTTGAAGATCAGTAACACCCTGTGCGCGAAGAGAATCAAAATAAGATTTGATCGCGCTGTAATCTTCCTCCCATAATGATATTGGCGAAGCCTCAAAGAGGCTGTGCAGCCGCCGTTCAGCTTGTCTACGCCCGGTTATGTCTTCGATGGTGACCAACACTCGTTCCCAATTCTTCTCATATTCCGGCAGGATCCTCCAATGGAGGATAATATCCAACGGCTCACCCTCCAAAGTGTAGTTGATTCCCTCGCCCGACCACTTTACGCCGCCGTTCCATAAGGCTCTCAATTCATCGCGGAAGTGGTGACGCATCCCATCTCGAAAGACTTTATCGAGATTGGAGATCAGCTGTTCCTTGGAGTTTGCCTTCAGCATTGATACAGTCTGCAAGTTCACATCCAGGACTTTGATCTGCTCCATACATTGATCGATGAATTCGGGGTGCATCACCAAATGGGCATCCAAGGACTTCACCCCTTGAGTACGCAGATCTTCAAATATTTTTTTGATCTGGCTGAAATCCTGCTCCCAAAGCGAAACGGGGGCATACTCAAATAAAGTCACCAAATACTCCTTATCGTCTGAGCTGAACATGTTCGCTCCAGTTTGATGGATCGATTGACAACAAAATTATACATAACATCGTTGTAATTATCATTTCCAAATGAATACAATCCGCGAGGTTTTATGTGGCTAGGTGTGGTTCAGAAGTAGTAAAAGTTTCTAAAGAACGGTCAGGCAAGAGCGGAGAGTGAAGCGATGCACTCTATCCTGGTTTTAGGTTGCGACAATGTAGCGTTTTCCACGGGCGGCAAGCAGGTTGCATTCCGATTCGAGTCCGCAAGTGGAACAGCATTTTCCGTCGGGACCGATCTCAAGTAATTTTCCTTTTTTTACAAGCAGGTCGATCATCGATAAAATCGCTGAAGGCTGCACATTCATAACACGGCTGATCTCGGATAGACTCAATCCATTCTCTTTGCTTTCAAGGAGATCGATCAATTGATTGAGCATAATGGATTCATCCCAACCCCAGCAATAAACCACTTTGATAAATAATAAAAGAGACAACCCATGCAACCACTGTTTGATAGACCGCAGAAGTAAGCGCCCATGAAGTTCCAAACTCATGTTTGATAGCGCCCAGGGTGGCAACACATGGAACATACAACAAAACAAAGATTAACAATGATAGAGCACTTAGAGGAGTAAAACGAGCGAGCAAAGCAAGGCTCAAAGCGGTGTCTTCTCGTTCTGTTTCTTCACCCACAAAATTCACACCAGGGATGATGCTCAGAAGAATCCTGCCCGAGCTGATGGTCGCATCGACAAAGCCGGTGCCAATGCCGATCAGGTCTTCGCTGAATGTGGTTGGTTCAGCCGGAGCGACAACTTCACCGCCAAGGTATATCTGGCTCATGGTACTGACGACGATCTCTTTCGCCATAAAGCCCGAAACAAGTGCGCCGCCGGTTTCCCAACTTCCAAAACCAAGCGGAATAAAAACGGGTGAAATGGCACTGCTTACTTTTCCGAAATACGAGTCGCGTTGATCGGCAACTCCCCACGGAAGATTAAGTAATAGCCACATTACAACTGACGCAAAGAGGATCATCGTGCCAGCCTTGCGTACAAATTCGCGCGTGTTCTCCCACATGTGGATCAAAACGCTTTTCAGCGCAGGTTGACGATAAGGGGGCAGTTCTAATACAAATGCCGAGGTTGCATCGGGCTTGAGAATGGTGCGGGTGAAGACCATTCCAGCCAGCATGGCAACGAGGATGCCCAAGGCGTACATCGCCCAGATCACCGTCCCCGCACGCGCGCCAAAGAAAGCAAGCCCGAAGACTACATATACAGGCAGACGCGCCGAACAAGACATGAGCGGCACAAGCAACGCTGTCAGCACACGGTCTCGTCGGCTGGCGATGGTACGGGTGGCGTAGATCGCTGGAACCGCGCAGCCAAACCCAAGGATCATCGGGATGAACGATTTACCATGCAAACCTACAACACGCATGAACCGGTCCATAACAAAAGCCGCACGAGACATATAGCCAGAGTCTTCCAACAAGGCGAGGAAGAAATAAAGAATGAGCAACCCAGGGACGAAAACCAACACACCCCCCACCCCGGCGACGATTCCATCGATGACGAGGGAATGAATCCACGCTGGGAGTGGAACGAGATCCAGCGAGAAGCGTAGTCCATTCGCAATGGGACCGTTAATGATAGCATCCGTCCAGTCTAAGAACGGCGAGGAGACATCGATCACCAAACGAAAGACGATGTACATGACCGCAAAAAAGACCGGTAACCCAAACCATTTATGCGTGACGATATCATCAATGCGGTCGGTGAGAGTGATGCGGTCCATCTGCGGACGATGCAGAGATTGCCTGACAACGCCGTTGATAAACCCATAACGCCTGTCAGCCGTGAGTAGATCAAATTCATCTCCCAGCATTGATTGGACATGCTCTGCGCCTTGTTTGGCAAGAGCGACCACTTTTTCACCGTTTGGCATGGCTTGGACACGCTCAAGAATATCTGGATCTGATTCAAGCAGTTTGAGCGCCAACCAGCGCTTGGGATAACGACCCGGTTCGAATTTTATTTCTTCAAAAGCAGAAATTAGCTTTGCGATCTCACGTTCGATCTTGCCGCCGTAATCAAGTTTGAAAAGGGATTGAATATTCGTTGTCATGTTAAGAGTTAATTTGCGCGGGCAATCCGCACCGCTTTGCTGATAAGTTCTTGAATACCTTTGTCTTTGTTTGCCGTCGTCTGCACAACGGGAATATTACCGAGCAATTGAGAGAGCTGGTCTACATTGATGCGCGCGCCATTCTTTTGCAAGTCATCGGTCATATTAAGAGCCAAAACAACTGGCACATCCAGTTCCAAAATTTGAACTGTAAGGTAAAGGTTCCGCTCAAGGTTGGTCGCATCGACGACATTGATCACAACATCTGGGCGTTCCTCAATGATGTAATCGCGGGCGATGATCTCTTCGGGGGAATAGGCAGTCAGGCTATAAGTTCCAGGAAGGTCCACAATGTTGATCTTTAGACCTTCGTATTCGATCTCCCCTTCTTTCTTTTCAACCGTCTTACCGGGCCAGTTACCGGTATGTTGATGCAACCCCGTCAACGCGTTGAAGATGGTGGTCTTGCCGGCATTTGGGTTGCCCGCCAGTGCAACGGTCAGTTCCGCCATTTAAATATCTCCAAGATATAAAACTTCGATCTGGGCGGCTTCCTCTTTACGCAAGGCAAGGTGATACCCCTTAATGAAATATTCAATAGGGTCGCCCAATGGTGCGCTGCGTTCTATGAGAATGGTTTCGCCTTTGACAATTCCCATTTCGATGAAACGTCTGCGCAAAGCGCTCGTTCCACCAACACGGGATATCGTTGCCTTTTGCCCAGGGCGAAGCAAGTGGAGTTGGATAGGGTCAGACATGGGTTTAGAAATGCTCCAAATATTTAAAATCAATAGGTGAGATGCTCCCACCTGTATTTTTCATTTCACAACTACAAACTCCGCCAAGGAAAGACCCAACGCTACTTCTTTCCCGTTCACTACCAAGGTTAGTGGACCTTTCAGTGGTGCAGCTTCGATGAGTTGGATTTCCTGCCCCGGCAGAATATTTTTCTCTTGCAGGTATGTCAGTACATCTGTGGCTGTGGCATTGATAGCCAATACTGTGGATACTTCGCCCGCCTTCATTTCACTCAACATTCTGCCATTCAACGGTGTGAAATCGCCTTTTGCATTGGGAATTGGATTTCCGCGCGGGCAAGTCGTTGGATGGTTCAAGAAGCCAGCCAGAGCTTCGGTCACTTCAGGCGAGGTTGCATGTTCAAGGGAACACGCAAATTCATATACTTTCGCCCACTCAATGTTCAAATGATCGTACAAAAAACATTCCCAAAGCCGTTGCCGCCGAATAACATTTGTTGCTGCTTCACGCCCCTTCTTCGTCAGCGTAACCCCTTTATAGGGTGTGTGAGTCACCAACCCCTGGTCAACGAGGCGGCGCATCATCTCGTTAGCAGAAACATGCGTCACACTCAAGCGTTCAGCAAGTCGGGAGATCGCCACATCGCTATTTCCCAATTCCACCAACGCTTTCAAGTACATTTCGGTGCTTTCACTTAACTGTAAAACAGACATAAGGCAAACCTTTGGAAAATGTTATGGTCAACCTTATTATTCCAGAAGTACTCGGATCAAGGCATGGATGTAGGTCACCTTTTGCAAAGACACTTGTCACCATGCTATACTCAACAAATTCCGCTTGAAAATTCACAACAGGAGCGTTCTCGTGTATCAAACAGATATGTACGAAGGCTTGCTCGCAGAAACGGTCATGATGACGGGTGAAAATGGCGACACGATCAATGCCTATTTCGCACGCCCACTTGGACCAGGTCCCTACCCTGCCATGGTCCTTGCACATCACATGCCTGGTTGGGATCAGTGGTA
The DNA here is from genome assembly GCA_041157505.1 of Chloroflexota bacterium. Lineage (GTDB taxonomy): Bacteria > Chloroflexota > Anaerolineae > Anaerolineales > Villigracilaceae > Villigracilis. Next base: position 9,462 of record JBEBCV010000130.1, read on the forward strand.
CCGCGAAGTGACTTTAAAGTTCGCACACCACGGCTATATCACTATTACACCCAATCTTTATTTCCGTGCCGGACATGGAACGCCTGAAGATGTAGCAGCAAAAGTTCGCGCAGATGGCGGCATCTCAGACGACCAAGCTGTTGGCGATCTGGCGGGTGCAATGCAGTATGTCCGCTCGCTGCCGTATTCGAATGGCAAAGTGGGAATTTTCGGGACGTGCTCCGGTGGGCGTCATTCGTATCTCACTGCGTGCCGCGTCCCCGGTTTTGATGCGATCGTGGATTGCTGGGGTGGACGCGTTGTGATGACTCCGGACCAGTTAGGTCCCAAGACACCTGTCTCGCCTCACGATCTGACCCGTGACCTGACCTGCCCCATTTTGGGTTTATTCGGTAACGACGACTCCAGCCCCTCGCCCGAACAGGTCAACCAACATGAAGCAGAACTCAAGAAACAAGGAAAGACTTACGAATTCCACCGCTACGATGGCGCAGGACATGGTTTTTTCTATTATGACCGAGCTGGTTATCGTCAGGCTCAAGCCGTTGATGGCTGGCAAAAAGTTTTCACTTTTTTGGAAAAATATCTGAGGTAATTATTATGTGCACAATGATCGTGGAAAAAGTAAAGATCGATGGAAGCGGCAAAGGGACTAACGGCTGGTTCAAATTGGAGCAGGCAAATATCTCATATGACCACCCTTTTGATGCCCCCTTCGAACACGCCCTCAATATTGATTTTGTGAACGAATCCCAAGGCGTCGGCGCACGGGTCGCAGTGGAGCTGAGTGAGAAAGCGGCGCGTGAACTGGTCCGAACGATCCTTGAAGTGTTGGATCAAGCTGAATCAGGTGGGCATCTGCCTAAGGAATAAGAAAATAACCCCGAAAAGATGATATCGACATTCAAACCATCTTTTCGGGGTCTTTTTTCATCCAAACCTATTTTGGTTTAGTTGCTTTCTTGAATAACGGGTGTGACGTATTTTTCCAACATCTCGTAACTGATCTCACCCGTCCATGCATATCGGACAGTGCCCGTACGGTCAAGGACGTAGGAATTTGGCAGATTCCCATTTTTGAACGCATTGAGTGCAGCGCCATCGGGGTCAAGCCAGACGTTAAAGGTCAGTCCGTAGTCGCTTACGAATTTATCCACTTCGGGTTTTCCATCTCCTGCATTGATTGCAACAAGGGTGAATCCTTCCTCTTGATGCGTTGCGTAATACTTTTGCAGGGATGGCATCTCTGCCTTGCAAGGCGGGCACCAGGTTGCCCAATTATTCACCAGAACAACCTGTCCGCGAAAATCTTCCAGCGACTCTGCAGCACCACTGACGTTCTCAAGCGCAAGCCCGGGAGCTGGAAAATCTACCTTTACCGGGACAACCGAATTCGAAATCTCATTTGAAGCAGAGGCGTCCCCATGCTTTTGTAAAGCCGCAAGCAACACAAAACCAATCAGAACGAATACGCCACCCAAAATAGCAGTTGTGAGGGCATTATTCTTTTTCTGTTTGCGGTACTTTTGATTCTTTTTCATACCAACGACCTGAATTAGTTTTGCAAGGCACGTTTGATCTCAGCCAGCATTTGAACTTCGCCATACGCGCCAACCACAATGCCCTTGCCCGAATCGATCACTGTTTGCGGGACTCCCTGGACGTTGAACCGATTCGACAAATCGGGGAATTCCATTGCATCCACCGCCTCAGCACGGATCATGGAGGGGTTTTCCATAGCCACCTGATGAGCGAGCATCACGGCTCGCGGACAGTGAGGTCAGGTAGGGGTAACAAAGACTTGCAGGTGGAGGGGCTTTGTCAGCGTTTGCAAAAACTCACGAGTGGCAGCACCCAGCCCGGT
>JBEBCV010000131.1:0-7072 GCA_041157505.1 Chloroflexota bacterium
CAAAAACGAGTCAACACTCACTCGCACAGTCACACTCCGCCCACCGCTGTGCTTCACCACATTTTGCAACGCCTCGCGCAGCACCCACGTCGCTTCACTGACAATATCTTTTGGGATGATAACAGCCTGCGGCATCTCCAGCGCGATGGACAGCAACGCCCCGCCTTCGGGTCCGCTTCGGTTGGAAAACGCCTCACACTCCGCCCGAACGGATTCAGCGAAGTCAACCTTTTCCTCGCCGGATGCCTCGCGCAGTTGGTCGAGCATCAGCCGCATTTCTTTGAGCGTGTCACTAGCCATGCTTTCCAACCCTGCCAGTTTCTCCTTGAAATCCTCCGGCGCAGACTTTTTCAATCCGCGCGCCATCAAGTGCAGACCGAACATCTGCTGAGTGACCGAGTCGTGCAAATCACGCGCAATGCGCTGACGTTCTTCGTACGTTGCAATCGACGTTTGGTCCGCAATGGCTTGCTCAGTTTGTTCCTTCACCCGCACTTCCAGATTTTTATTCAACTCATACAAGCTTTCATACGCATTGGCATATGCCAACGCCAACGCTGCCTGCCCTGCCAATGCGTTCAAACGTTTGACTTCATCCCCATCAAACTGCGGACCGGCTTGGCGAGGTCCCAGCCAGTAGCCGCCCAACGCAGCACTGCCCGCTACCAAACGTGTGCTCCACGCCGGGGATGTATGAGCAGGCGGGACATCGGGCTCAGGGAAGAGTTTCAATGCCCCCCACTCTGCGCCGATCTGATTTGGGAATATGTCATTGAGCAGGTGAATGATCTCATCCCGTCGATTCGCGCGAGAGAGGAGATATTGCATGGATTGGACTGCGGATTCAAACTTGAGCCGGTCTGGGTAGAGCAATTTATCGAGCCAGGTCTGAATGAACTTGCGGGTTGGGTCAAATAAGATCGCCGCCACCAAAAGGCTGATGATGGGCGCAAGCGGTCGTGTAGTGAGCGAAGACTCAAAGAGTAAGGTAATGCCTGTGGTCAGAGCCAGATACAACGTCAGAAGAAGAAGCGAAACCGTTCCATAGACCAGAGTCCGCCGCAGGGCACGGTCAATGCCGAAGAGGTCGTGCCGCAATACAGCGTAAGCGATTCCCAAAGGTACAAAGAGTTGAAACGCCAGCAAAAGGTTATAAGAAAAAATATCAACACCCAAAGCCAGGGTCAATGGGCGCAGCCAAAGCGGAACTTCGGCAAGCAGCATGCTGAATAGCACCACACGGGCACGTTGTGCTTCAACCAGGTTTTCGGGCAAAGGGTCGCGTGCAATGTTCAACAAACGGTAAAAGAAGAACAGAATAACAAAGGTAAACCATAGAAAGAAAACAACAATGGCAAGAATACGCTGCCACGCCAGCCTGCTCAAAAAGAACACGATCAGCAAGGCGAAAGAGAAAACATATCCACCTATTATGTTCTGCAAAGGAGTTTGCGTTACCCGGGGAAAACGCACGCTGACATGCAATGCCATCGGCAATAGAACAGCCGCCTGCATCATCCGCAAGGCAAAGTATGGGTTAAGAAAGTTAAGAAGCGGTTGCCCTGGGCGGATAACAGGCAGGTCACCTAACTCGAAGGGAATGAAAAGGAAGAAGGCAAAGAAAATCGAAAAGCAAGCCACTAACGTATGGCTCGTCTGCGGGCGGATGACCGCCGGTAACAAGCCAGTAATTAAGATCAACAATGAGACCAATATAGAAAAGGGAGTCAAGATCTGATAAACAAGGACCCCACTTAATTGAGCAGCAGCACCTAACAGGACAATGTTCAGAAAGATAGCAATAAGGATTGGCAGATAAAGTGTCGCTGTTTTTTTCATGATATGCCAATTATAAATAAAGAGACCGGGTGTTTTCCGGTCTCTTTATTAGGTGTTATGGAGTTGGCGAGATTGGAACTTCAATGACATCGATCGAATCCACTTCCATTGAGCCTTCTCCGCTCGGAGAAATTACAACAATATAGTCGTACACGTCCGGCGGAGGACTGCTCACTGCTGTATCCACATCTATCAGGATTCCTGTCTGATTCTCAGATGTTCCATCGGGGTTGTCGGGATCATAAAATTGATTCAAATTAGTTTGTTGTTCATCGTCTTCTGGACCTGCAACGTCTCCAACATTTGTATTAGTGTCAGCCGCCCCATCGCCCCAATTAAAAACCTCAAAATATGTTTGTCCATTTGGATCATTTGATATTCCAATGATCATTCTATCTATATAGATCATGCTGCCGTTGTTAAATTCATACAAAACAAAATCATAATTTGCATCTGGTGTATTTTCAACAACAACACTGAAGTTAATTACTATATAAGTCCCTTGATTAATAATTCCAAGCTTATTTGTCTGACCATTAGCGTTATCAGGCGGTCCAGGGGTACTCCCAATCTGTGAAGGAGGAGTGACTAACGTATAACCAGATTCCATAGTCGCAGGAAAACCTGTAGATGTAGCTGTTGGTGAAGGAGATGGTGAAGGAGATGGAGTAGTAGGCGAAGGTGAAGGAGATGGAGTGGTCGGCGATGGAGAAGGTACAGTAGGCGAAACTGTTGTTGATGTAGGAGGAGGGGTACCGCCACCATTATCTGGTCTATCTGTAGGTGCCGTAGTCCCCGTAACTGCAGTCGGCGACACCGTTTCTGTGACCACTGCGGTTGGAGTATCGGTAATATCAATCGGCGTTGGGCTTGTTGGCGAAGGGGTTAAGGTAGGTTGGAACGTCAAAAAGGGTGGAAATGAAATTTCTGCACCAGGAGTTAGATAACTCTCAACCCAAGCCATGGGAGTGAGGATCTGTGGCAGGATGGGTTCAAGCAAAGCAAAGGGACGCGCAGAAGAAGCATCTGGCTCCAGGTTGGAATTCATGTCTGTGTTCACTCGCCAGGACGGAACCAGACGCACTGCCAACTGCCCCACTAAAATGATAAGAATAATGCCAAGGGGAATAATAAAAATGAGCAATGTCCAGTCGCGGCGTTCGTTTTTCTCTGTACCTATCATGATTGGCTCTCCTTCTTTTGAGCCGGAAGAGAAATAGTGAACTTGCTGCCGGGGAATCTTTCCTCGTCATGCCCAGGGCTTTCCACCCAGATGCGTCCTCCATGTGCCTGAACGATGCCGCGTGCTATGGCTAGCCCAAGCCCGGGTCCTCCACCTTTAAATTTAGTTTTGCCGGAAGAATGTAATAGGGCTTCACCAGTTTGATGGAATTTTTGGAAGATCAACTCATGCATACCTGGGTCAACACCGATGCCAGTATCACAAACGGCAATCTCTAGTTGAGGAGGCTCCGCACCGTTCACATACCTGCCTGAAACTTTAACATGTCCACCGTCTGGCGTGTATTTGATGGCATTCATCACTAAATGATAGAACACCTTCTTAAGCATATCAGGGTCAGCAACAATGGAAGGCAGGGCATCGATACCCTCTACCTGGAAATCAATATTACGTTCTTTAAATGCAGGTTCAAATTCCTTCTGGATCTCATGAACGATCGGAGATACCTGAGTACTGTATTTCCGAAGAACAAGAGAATTACTATCAATGCGGGAAACATCAAGCATACTATCCACAACATCTGTCATGCGCTCAGCGCCTTCCAAAATTCCACGCGCCAAACTTTGCATTTCAGGGTTGCTCTTAAGATCTTGCTCTAACATCTGAGAATAGCCCATTATCAGGGTCAGTGGCGTCCTCAGTTCATGGGCGGATATCTGAATAAAGTTTGTCTTGGTCTTGTCTATCTTCCGCAGGGTTTCATTCTTCTCTTCAAGTTCTATCGTTCTTTCCTGCAAACGGGATGTCATTTCATCAAAGGTGCTGGCCAACGTTCCGATCTCATCGCCCGTTTTTAGACCCGTTCTTCGATTCAGGTCACCGCTTGCGATCGCTTGAGAAGTATCAACCAAAGAGTAAAGCGGAACAATGATCATGCGGGAAACAAAATATCCAATAATGATCACCACCAACATCAGAAGCGAAAAGACAATAGCGTATGCCGTTCGATTATCCGCCCCGAATTGAACAACAAAATCGGTGGGCAATGCCACCGCGAAAACACCGATACGATCATTTCCTATTTGAAGAGGTGCTCGTCCGATCGTAAAATCACGTCCCGCAACCTCAACATTTACCCCGGTAACCAGAGGATCTGTTGAATTGATAAGTTCCAGATATTGGTCTTGAGGAATATTTAATTGCCCAAGTGTTTCTTCATCTGCAGAACCCAGTGTTGTAGCGATCGCCTGTCCGCCATTTCCGTAGAGAACAATGTCTGCAAGTGCAACCTGCTTGAATGCCGGAAGAAGCGTTTTGATCGACGTCCCAAGAATGATGACCCCGTAAAATCTTCCATCCACTGAGATCGGCAAGGCGGTATAGTAATAGATCTCATCATTGACAAGATTGCCGCCTAAAGCTCGACGTGGAGGTTCATCTGGATTTCGATTTCTTAAAAAAGGAACAACAATAGGTGAACTAGCTGCCCCCGTATCCTGCTCAACAACAATGATCTCCCCCGTATTATCATGAAGCAAGTGTAAAATCTCTTTCCCTTGCGGGGAAACAATAATCAAATTCTCAACAGTTCCTGAACCAAACGCAGGATTTACGAGCTTTAATACAGCTTCCCGATCCTGACTTTGAACCGCATTTGTCAACCCCTCTGTATAAACGATGCGGAAGGCTTCCTTAACATGCTGTCCCTCCTGTCGGATAAAGCTATCCGAAACCACCCTGCCCGCTTCCAAAAGTTGATTGGTTAAACGTTCGGTCAAGGTCCCGGTAACGAGACGTGTGACCACATAGACTCCAAGCACGGAGACCACAATGGTCAACAAGAGGAACGGAAGAGCCACCTTTAGGCGAATACTCATGTGAAAGCCCGTACAAACGTGCCAATGGCATTATACCGGCGTGGTAACCTCACCGCCCGCAAATGCAACTCAATTATAATGTCAGAAGAGATATTATTTTGAGTGACTTTAGACCTTAAATGACCTCTTTTTGCGATCTTGACCCTTAGCAAGCGGGCTTTCCCAGTTTCCTCCCCCACAAATACCTCAAAAAAGACCCTGAAGGGTTACCTTCAGGGTCAAAATTTACTTACTCGCCTTTGCGCTTTGCCAGGCGATGATCCAACATCAAAACAGCTGTGCCTCGTTCCTCGATCAACTTCAAATTCGCCACGATCTCAGCTGCATTTTTCTCTTCTTCCACTTGTTCAGTGATGAACCACTGCAGCATCATTTGGGCAGGATAATCCTTTTCCTTCTGCGCCAGTTCATACAACGAATAGATCGAAGCGGTCACTTTTACTTCGTGCGCCGCTACTTCTTCCGCCACCTCAAGCGCAGACTTCCATTCCGCCTTCGGCGCATCAATGGCTTTGAGAGCGACCTTCCCGCCTGTATCTAAAACAAAATCATAGAACTTCATCGCATGTTCGCGTTCTTCATCCGACTGAATGCGCATCCAGTTCGCAAACCCCGGCAGATTCTTCTCTTCGAAGTACGCTGCCATCGAAAGATATAAGTAAGATGAAAACAGTTCCTTGTTGATCTGTTCGTTCATGGCATCTTGCATGGCTTTTCCGATCATGAGAGCCTCCTTTCCTTATTATCCATCAATCCAGTAAGATTTTCATTAATGCGACAAGGATGACGATCCAGATAAAAACAATGAGTACCGCCCCGACGTACCCCACGCCTCTTTCCCTGCTCTTACCTGCCGCTTCCTTGCGAGCTTCTTCCAACACCTCTGGCGGAATCAACTTAATAGCCAGCCACAATCCACCCGGCGTGATGATCAGGTCATCCAAATATCCGAAGACGGGGATGAAATCAGGGATCAGGTCAATGGGACTGAACGTATGCGCCACCACGAAAAAGATCAACGCCTTCGCATACCACGGTGTGCGTGGACTCTTCGCCGCAAGATACACCGCATAGGCTTCATTCTTCAACGCCCGCGCACGGAGCTTCAAGCTCTCGATCATTTCCAAATCCGCGGCAGCCAACGAGGAACTTGCTTCATATAGTTGAAGTACGACTCACCAAACGTGGATTTGAGATGCGGCTCTTCATAGAACATCACGAACAAAGTGAATGCAATGTACACAACGAGGGCATATCCCAAAATCCCCCAATACCCAAACCAAAGGAAGTGACCGAGGATTACCATCAAAACCCCAACATACATCGGGTTACGGACATATTTATAAAGTCCCGAAACGACCAACTCTTTGGGCGGGTCTATGGGTGCAGGTGTGCCGCGTCCCTTTACTAGAAAATCCCAAAAGCACCACAGCAATACGACGAGGCCGGTCACCCATAACGGAAAGGCTGCATACTTCCAAATCCCCGTTTGCACTTGCAAGCCTGTTCGCAGCAGTCCAAGTGGTATCAATCCAGCAACCATTCCCGGAGCAAAGACAAAGAACAGGAAAGACTTGAAAGCGGTCATGATCGCGGCGTTCTTCTGAATAAGCTTCCCAGCCAAGCCCCAACTACATACCAAATGACAATATCAAAGACTAGAAACAAGCCATTGAATTCAGAACAATTTTCGCCGGGTTGGCATGGACCCCACGAGAGAAAGAATTGGAATGGGAACCCAACCGGGAATGTATCTGAAATTCTGGAAATGATGTAAATGCTCCACAACCAACTGGAGAGCACGAAAAATGCAATGAATAGCACGATCTTCAAGAAGGAAGGTTTCAAGAACGAAAACATTGCCAAGTCACTTTCTCCACTTGTTTTTGATATGAAATACGAAGTTTGACCCAAAACTCACGTTTACAAGAAGCTTACTTAATTTTCTTGAGCAAATCTTCCATCAACATTTTCACTATCTGACCGAACAAACGTTTTCTCTCCGGGCGACTCAAGACTACGTTTTCTTCTTCCAACGCTCTTTCGTAAGAACTTTGCAAAATACCAAGTATCTGGTCATGAGTAGCACCAGATACCCTTTTATACATTCGCTCTTTTATATTTTGATAAGAGCCAGGAACTGGCTGGTCACCAAAAGGATTTTTCATTTATC
>JBEBCV010000132.1:0-11649 GCA_041157505.1 Chloroflexota bacterium
GAAATCACCTCCTTTCACGTGACTATCGAACAGCTTCTTCAGTTTCCACATCGAAGATATGGAATTTATCCATATCAAAAATAACTTCCACATCATGTCCCACGCGTTTGTGAGAGCGAGGATCTACGCGGGCAATAAAGGTATTTTTACCGGTGACAAGATAAAGGAATGTTTCGTTACCCATCAACTCGGTCACATCCACCTTGGCGGAAACTTTTTCGCCATGAATGTTGACTGGCGCAAAATCTGGGTCATGAATATTTTCCGGGCGTATGCCGAAGACGATCTTCTTTCCATTCATGTTCTTGTACGGACCTGCCAAAGCATCTGGAATGGTAACTGTGAAGGTATCCATATCCACGGTCACCTTACCGCCATTGACGGAGATCTTGCCGGGGAAGAAGTTCATTGAAGGTGAACCGATGAAGCCGGCAACGAAAAGGTTGGCGGGGCGGTCGTAAAGGACTTGCGGCGTATCCAACTGTTGAAGTAGACCTTTGTTGATCACCGCAATGCGGCTTGCCATGGTCATGGCTTCGGTCTGATCGTGGGTTACATAAATGAAGGTGGTCTGCAGGCGTTGGTGAAGCTTGCTAATCTCGGCGCGCATCTGCACACGGAGTTTTGCATCAAGGTTTGAAAGTGGTTCATCGAATAGGAAGACTTTTGGCTCACGCACGATAGCACGTCCAACTGCCACACGCTGGCGCTGACCACCAGAAAGTTGGCGGGGTTTGCGGTCCAACAGGTGGGTGATATCAAGAATTTCAGCGGCTTCCTGCACGCGCTTCTTGATCTCATCTTTAGGCGTCTTGCGTAGCTTCAAGCCGAATGCCATATTGTCATACACCGACATATGCGGGTACAAGGCATAGGATTGGAATACCATGGCAATGTCGCGATCTTTCGGGGCGACATCGTTCACCACGCGATCACCGATCATGATCTCCCCTGAGGTGATCTCTTCCAAGCCAGCCAGCATGCGCAGAGCAGTCGTCTTGCCGCAGCCAGAGGGTCCAACGAGAACGAGAAATTCCTTATCCTCAACTTTGAAGTCGAGTTGCTTGATGACATTTACATCACCGAAGCTCTTTATTACATTGTTATATGTAACACTTGCCATGGTATTGCCTCCATTCCGAACGAGTATAGTGGCATTATTATAATCACATGAGCATATTTGCCCTATAATTTTGCGGCTTGATTTAGTTGTGGGGCTAAACAAAGTTACCCGATTTGGAGAGGTTTTCCCTCCTGAGAAGCCTCAATTAACTTTAGAATCGCTGCAATATTTCCCCGGCTGTCCATCAACGAAACCCGCGGTGATTTACCGTTTAGAACCGCATCACACATATCTTCAACTTCACCAAGATAAAGTTCCTGCCCTTTGATCTTTATCGTTTCGTGATTATCCCCACGTGTTACATATACCTCGTTTTTTAAGCCAGGCTTGAATGGGAATGGAATGTGCATCGAGCCTTCTGTGCCAACGATCTCAACAAAAGAACGAAAATGGGATTTGAAACCACAGTCGAATTGCATGTGGACTCCATTTCCAAAACGCATTTGCCCATAAAAAGATTCATCGCTTCCTCCGGGACCCGGAACCTGCCAGCCAAACACTTCAGCTGGTTCTTCGCCGACGATCAGCCGTGCGAAGGAGATCGGGTAGCAGCCCACGTCCCATATACTGCCTCCGCCATATTCTTTAATGAAGCGATAATTTCCTTCGCGGGTAAGCATGAAAGTGAACGCCCCGCGAATAAGCTGAACTTGTCCGATTATCCCTTCATCCACCAATTCTTTGACCTTTAATGTCTGGGCATGGTGACGATACATGAAAGCTTCAGTTGCAATGTTACCGGTCTCTTTTGAAACCGCGATGATGCTGTCCACTTCATCCAAAGTGAGGGCAAGTGGTTTTTCGCAGAGAACATGTTTACCGGACTGCAACGCGTTGATCGTCCATTCCGCGTGCAGGTGATTGGGCAATGAGTTGTAGACAACATTGATTTCGGGGTCGGCAAGCATGGCTTCGTAACTGCCATAAGCCCGCGGAATCGACCACTCGCGGGCATAGGCATCAGCGGAGGCTTGGCTCCTCGAAGCGACACCCAGCAATCGGGTCCGTTTGGAGGCGTTAAGAGGTTTGATCAAGGCGCGGTTGATCTTGGCGGTCGAGAGTAATCCCCAATTAAGTACTTTGTCCATGTCCATTCCTTCGGTTGAGTATGAATGCAAAAATAACGGTCAGCGTGCAAAGCAAAATAGTTGAGATGAAACCGATCTGTAAACCAAGAAGTTCACTGCTCCATGCCACCAGCCATGGACCAATTACTCCACCGATGCCGGAGAACGTGAAAAGTACACCCAGAATGGTGTTGGTATTTTCGTGCTCCGCGTCTGAAACGGCTGCGGTGAGGGTGGGGAAGATGATGGAAAAGAAAAATCCGGTGAGTGGAATGAAAATAGCGAACCCGCTAAATATGCCAAATGAAACGCTCAAGGTTGCCATCAGCGATGCAATGAGAATGGCGCGCAAGTAGCCAACCCGTTTCACAATGAAACCACCCAGGAAGCGGCCGAGCATTAGCATTCCAAAGAAGATCGCTAAATAATTGTTACTGATGACTTCATTCAAACCGCGAGCTTGTTGCAAATAGACGACCATCCATGAGGCAAGACCGATCTCTGCTGCAACATAGAACAGCATGGCGCCATAGTAGTACGGCATGGAATGTTTGAATGCAACCTTGGGGATCGCGCGAAAATCGAGAGATGCCTTATCTTCAGACTTTGGAAAACGTAAGAGAAGACTGGCAATGAGAAAGATGGCAATAAGCACCAAATCCCATCGGTAGACCGCACGCCAACTGACATCCATGCTGAATAAGAGACTCACGAAAAGCGGTGCGATCATGGATCCGAGACCATGCATGACCGCCATTAAGTTTAGATATAGTCCCTTTTGTTCATGATACAAACTAACGATTACCGCATTGGGACCAAGTTCGAATGCGCCCAGCCCAAGACCAACGATAAAAAGTGAAATTGAAAGTAATAAAGGGGTGCCAAAATAGCTATAACCGCTGGCACCAATCACAAGCGCTACCCCTGCCAGAACAAAAACAAGTTTTAGCCCAAAACGGTCTGCGAGGATGCCAGTGATAAGGGTTGCGATCAAGAAGCCCACATATTCACTGAAAAAGATATTACCGCCTGTGCCATAATCAATATTCAATTCTGCTAGCATGGCGGGCAGGGTAGGACCTTTAAGATTATCTGTCACCCCAAAGATAAAGAATGCGAAAAAACAAATGGAAGTTAAGAGGATGGTGGTTGTTCTATTTTGCATATTATTGTAAAAACAGGATCTGAATATCAGACCCTGTTTTTTTTATCCCTAAAAAGCCTAGTATAGAGTTCAATTTATCTTCCCGAATTACGAACCGAGTCATTGAAAGCATCATTTGTAATGGAGATTTTTTCTGGTGCTTTTAGTTATATGATTGATAACAATTCACTGCATGAAGTTTTCCTGTGACTTACATTACCTTCTCTCAACATTTACCGGGTGAGAAAGTACATCATCTACGATGATGGCGATCGCGCCGATCAAACTTGCATCGGGACCAAAAGGCGACAACACGATCTCCACTTGTTTATTTATCTCAGGAAAAGCATGCAGATCCACAGTTTCTTTGATGGATGGGAGCAAATATTCACCCGCAATACTGAGCGGTCCGCCAAGAATGATCTTTTCAGGGTTGAAAATATTCACCAGTCCCGCAAACCCCTGACCCATGGCATGACCTGCCTCACTAAAGGAGTCGATGGCTTCTTTATCACCAGCATCCGCTGCCTGCTTGATGAGAGGAATGCTTAATGGCACATTTTGCCCTGCCATCAACTTTGGGATAATGCTTGATCGTTTCACTTCCAAGCGCGCTTGTACACGCTGAATGATCGAATATTGATTCGCGTATGTTTCCCAACAACCACGATTGCCGCAATGGCAAACATTTTGTGAAGGTTCTGTCATAATGGGGGAGTGACCGATTTCACCAGCGTAGCCGTTCCTTCCGCGATATAACTTTCCGTTAAGGAACAAACCGCCGCCGATACCCACACCAGCAAACACAAAAAGGAAATCCTGGCTTTGCCGTGCGGTTCCAAAAAGATGTTCAGCAATAGCCGCGGCATTTGCATCGTTCTCAACGAAGACTTTAAGTTTTGTTTGTTCAGAGAAGATTTTTACAAAAGGCACGTTGTGCCAATGAAGATTCGGTGCAAAGATCAAAAGCCCCTTGTTTACGTCCACAGTACCAGGTGTGGAAAGCCCCAACCCTAAAAATTTATAGTTCTTGCGCTTACCAGCTGCCATGGCATCTTTAACGATCTGCAGCGTTTGGTTGATCATTTTTTCCTGGTCATCAGACGGATTGGCATCTTCACGTCTGCGCCAGAGGATATTGCCGAGGATATCTGTCACCGCAACGGAAACAAAGTCTACACCAAGTTCCACGCCGATGATGCAGCCAGCTTGCGGGTTGATCTCCAGCAAGGTGGCAGGACGCCCTGTGCCGCCGGTATTGCTTCCTGTTTCATATACGAGTCCGCGTTCGATCAATTCATCCACCAAACTCGAAACCGTGGATTTGTTCAAACCGGTGATCGCCGCCAACTGTGCACGTGATAATGGAGATTGATTGTGAATCAACCTTAGCACAAGCGAGAGATTTGTCTCGCGAACAAAAGCTTGATCAGCTGTGTTCTTAGGGTTCATTTATATTTTTTATAATTAGTATGTTGGAACAACAAACTAATTATAATGGTTTAGACCTGTTTGTCAACTTATATATTTTCAGGCTCAAATTCCGCTCCAAACCGGATCTTGAGCCTGATCTGCTTTTGAGTTTTACTTGACGTTGAGTTTATCCCAGCGATACCCCGATCAATTTGCCAATTCCAAAAGTAAGTGCGGCAGCAGCGATGCCAACCAGAACTTGCCGCATGCCAGAGAACCATATACTTTTACCTGTCATCAAGGTGATCGCAGCGCCAATGATAAATAACCCAACAGCACTGATTGCCAGACTGAGGAATATGGCAAGGTTTCCGCTCAAGAAGAAATAGGGGAGCATAGGAAAGAGAGCGCCAAAGGCAAATAGGAAAAAGGACGTGAACGCTGCTTCATACGCTGAACCCCCAAGTTCTTCAGGGTCAATTCCCAATTCTTCACGGGCTAATGTATCGAGAATGTTTCCTTTGTCTGCCATCATGTGAGCCGCCATTTCTTTGGCGCGGTTTTCAGGGAGACCTTTGGATTGATAAATAAGCGCTAACTCTTCTTGTTCCTCTTCAGGGTTTTCAGCGATCTCTTCTGCCTCGATCTTGATTTGATGCTCATATAATTCGCGTGAGCTTTGCACCGACAGCCATTCACCCAATGCCATGGATCCTGCCCCGGCTAGTACACCTGCCAGACCCGCGATTAAGATGTCGGGTCTGGAGTTGGTTGCACCCGCCACGCCCATGGTGAGACTTAATATGGAGACGAGCCCATCATTCGCGCCGAGCACTGCTGCGCGAAGAGCATTGCCGCCGCTTGCGCGATGCCGTCCCTCAAGCTGAGCTACTGTTCCACCCGACATGCCACCCTTGGAAGAAGAAGCGAGGGCAATTAATCGCGCATGTGATTTTTCATCTTTTGCAAAAAGTGCAGCTTCTTCCTCTGGCTGTCCATCGTAAGCGTTGCTATCAGATTTTTCATTTCCGGTGATGGTAGGGAGCACAAATTGAGGTCCAAAGCGTTTTGTCATCCAGATCAGGGTTTTTGCGCGCCATGTTAATTTGCGTGATGGTACGGAGACCTTCATCTCTTCGAGCTTTTTCTCCCACGTAGCTGCATGCCTCTCTTCACTTTCGGCAAGGCGTTTATAAACTGTAGCCAATTGGGGGATCTTTTCTGCCTCTGCAAGAGCCCGGTACAGAGCAGCACCATCTATTTCTTTCTGACGGTTGTTTAAGTAACGTTCAATATCCTTTTGTGACATTTCTGCCTCCAAAAAAATACTCCGTTGAAGTTTCAACTTCAACGGAGTATTTACTTTTACTTCACTCTCAGTGCTTCCCAGCCTGCGTACTTTGCCGTATCACCTAACTCCGCCTCGATGCGCAAAAGTTGATTATATTTCGCGACCCGGTCTGAGCGGGCGGGAGCGCCGGTCTTGATCTGACCCGTATTGAGCGCAACCGCAAGGTCTGCAATGGTGGCGTCTTCGGTTTCACCAGAGCGATGAGACGAGATTGCCCGCCATCCAGCGCGGTGACAAAGGTCTACAGCTTCGATGGTTTCAGTGAGGGAACCGATCTGATTCACTTTGACCAAGAGCGCATTCGCAGCATTTTCCTTGATGGCGCGGCGAACGCGTTCAGGATTGGTCACAAGCAGGTCATCGCCAACGATCTGGCACTTGTCACCGATGGTTTTTACGAGGGATTTCCAGGATTCCCAATCATCTTGTGCAAGACCATCTTCGATGGAAACGATGGGATAGTCCTTGACCCACTTAGCCCAGAATTCAACCATCTGTTCACCGGTGAGTTCCTTGCCTTCTTTGCGAAGGTTGTATTTCTTGGTCTTTTCATCATAAAGTTCTGAAGCAGCCGGGTCGAGCGCGATCGCAACTTGTTCACCACGACCTGCTTTGAAGCCTGCTTTTTCAATGGCAGCAAGGATCAGTTCAAGGGCTTCGTTGTTCGCCTTGAGTGCGGGCGCATAACCACCTTCATCACCGACGAGTGCGCCGTATCCTTTTTCTTTCAACACGGCTTTGAGTGCATGGTAAATTTCTGCACCCCAGCGCAAACCTTCCGAGAAGGATGGAGCGCCGAACGGCATGACCATGAATTCCTGCATGTCAGTGCTCTGCCAACTGGTGTGTGCGCCGCCATTCATGATGTTCATCATTGGCACGGGCAATACATGGGCGTACACGCCACCGAGGTAGCGGTAAAGGGGCATTCCGAAAGAATTTGCTGCAGCTTTGGCGACAGCAAGACTCACACCCAAAATGGCATTTGCACCAAGGTTCGATTTGTTCGGTGTGCCATCCATTGCCAGCATTTCAGAATCGATGCCCTTTTGGTCAGAGGCATCCCATCCGAACAGGGATTCGGCGATCACGCCATTGACGTTCGCGACTGCGTTTGCCACACCCTTGCCAAGATAGCGTTTCTTATCGCCATCGCGCATTTCCAAGGCTTCATGTTCTCCCGTGGATGCGCCAGAGGGAACCGCAGCGCGTCCCCATGAACCATCCATCAATAAGACTTCCACTTCCACGGTGGGGTTTCCGCGTGAATCGAGAACTTCCAACGCGGAAATGCTTTCAATTGTTGTATCCATTTGATTTGCTCCTAAATGAAGGCGACGATTTTTGCTTGACGGTGTTAATTACCAAGACAGGTCGCCCCTGATTTTATAATTTTCACCCTAGTATAATCCCAAACAATGGGAGATGAAATCTTGACAGAAGTCACATTCCTTGACCCTCGCGATAAACTTCATTTTGCTTTCCGTGCCACGCCATTTCGGAAAATTATCATTTTTGTTCTCGGTAATCTCTTCAAACTCGTCATGGACCTCAGGGTGGAAGGAGCCGAAAACCTGCCCGCTGACGGGGCAGTGGTGCTGGCAGCGAATCATGTTACAAACTTTGATGTATTCCCAATGCAATTGAGCATTCCACGTCCGATCTTTTTCATGGCGAAATCGGGCTTATTCAAATTTCCGATCTTCGAAGCTGCCTTGCGCGATCTTGGGGCGTTTCCTGTCTATCGTGGCGAAAAAGATGAATGGGCACTTCGCCATGCTGCCCGAGTCTTGGAAAATAAGCAGACTCTTGGAATGTTCCCTGAAGGGACTCGCTCGAAAGGAAAGGGACTCGGCATCGCCAAAACCGGCTCTGCCCGCCTCGCTCTTGATGCGAACTGTCCCATCGTTCCCATGGTTGTTATTGGCACTGATAAATTTTTCAAACGCTTCCCGCGTCGAGCCAGGGTAACAATTAAACTCTTGCCGCCAATTCTCCCAAAACCTGGCGAAACCCCACTTTCCCTTATGGATCGGGTCATGTTCTCGCTTGCCAAAGAACTTCCTGTCGAAATGCGTGGTGTCTATGCAGAGGTGCCAAAGGGATTTGGGTAACGCCTGAGATATAATTTCCAAAGTAAGGGGTCTTTTTTAATAAATCCATTCTCAAGGATTAAATCCAATTGGTGGTCTCATTTTATAATGATTTCTACTGTAACAGACAAAAAGAGGTCATTAGATGAAAATCAATCGTAATATTTTATTCCTGTTCGTGATCGTGATGCTTTCCCTGGCTGCTTGCGGCGGATCTACAGGCGAAGGTGCTGAAAACCCACAAGCTGTTGGTACGGGGGCAGTTGAAACTTTGGTGGCAAGCTTTTTTGAAACACAGACTGCCATGTTCACACCTCCGCCCACGGGTACCAATACACCTCTGCCAACCAACACCTTTTTACCGTCTCCGACCGTCCCATCCAATACAGCCGCTCCATTGGCAACGTGGACACCTGCAGTGATCTATTACAGTGCCACAGCAAATCTTGCATTAACTCCTTCTGTAACGGGTACACCACCTACTGCTACACAAAATACTGGCGCCTTGGGGTTTGGTTGTAACAACCTTGCTATTGTCCGCGATGTGAATTACCCAAGCGGAACAACCGTTCAGGCAGGTGAAACCATTACAAAGACCTGGAAAGTTCAAAACACGGGTTCCTGTAATTGGGATATCAACTATGCTTTGGTCATAATCAAGGATGAAGAATTTCGCTCAACTTGGAACCGTATAGGTAAAGTAGTGGCACCCGGAAGTTGGGCTGAACTTTCAGTAGTTCTGGAGATGCCAAAACATGACGGTACGTTTACAGGGTCATGGCGTCTCGCTGATGCAGGCGGAAATGCCTTCGGTGCCACGCTTAGTGTATCGATTGTAGTTGTAGAATAAACAATTAATGAATAAGTAACAAAAATGCCCTCTATAATTTGAGGGCGTTTTTGATTAACCATCTTTCTTACTTTCCAGCTTTTTCCTTTGCTGCTTTCAATAAGCCTACGAATAACGGGTGCGGTCTCATCGGGCGGGACAAAAATTCAGGGTGGAATTGACTTGCGACCATATATGGGTGATCTTTCAATTCAACGATCTCAACCAAGCGACCATCGGGTGACAAACCAGAGAATACCATGCCGTGTTTTTCAAACTCCTCACGGTAGTGGTTATTAAATTCCCAGCGATGACGATGCCGTTCATCTACACTGGAAACGGCATAGGCGTTGGCTGCTTTCGTTTCTGGTTGGAGCAAGCAAGGGTAAAGACCGAGCCGCATGGTGCCACCCATGTCAGTTATGGAACGTTGGTCGATCATCAAGTCAATGACCGGGTGAGGGGAACTGCGATCAAATTCTGATGAGTTGGCATCTTCGAGATCAAGTACGTCGCGCGCAAATTCGATGCACATTACCTGCATGCCAAGGCACAGTCCAAGATAGGGTACATTATTTTCACGGGCGTACCTGGCAGCAAGGATCTTGCCCTCCACACCACGTGAACCAAAACCGCCCGGTACAAGGATTGCATCAGCTTCTTTAACAACTTCCCAGCCTTTATCTTTTTCGAGGTCTGCAGAATGCACCCAACTAATTGAAAGTTCCACGCCATTGGCAAGAGCGGCATGTTTTAACGCTTCACGCACAGACATGTATGCATCTTGCAACTCAACATATTTACCGACCAATGCCACGTTGACGGTTGGTTTTTCCTTTTTGACTTCTTCAACTAACTTCTTCCACGGGCTCATTTGAGGTTTGCGGGTAGCTTTGAGCTCCAGTTTTTTGAGGATCAATTCACCAACACCCAGCTGATCCAAAAGAAGAGGAACTTCATAAAGTACACTCGCGGTTTTCATTGGGATGACCGCGTCTTTTTCCACGTCGCAGAACAAGGCGATCTTATCGCATAGACCCTGGTCAACGTCCTGGTCGGCACGGGCGATGATGATATTGGGCGAGATACCGATCGAGCGCAAGGCAGCCACAGAATGTTGAGTAGGCTTGGTCTTGATCTCTCCAGTCGCACCGATGACCGGCAGCCAGGTCACGTGGATGAACAGACAGTTTTCACGCCCAACTTCATTCCTCAACTGACGAAGCGCTTCAAGAAACGGTTGAGACTCAATATCACCAACCGTTCCGCCGACTTCAAGGATCATGATCTCAGCGCCGGTTTCTTTTGCCGCCAGTCCAATGCGACGTTTGATCTCATTGGTAATGTGCGGAATCACCTGGATGGTCCCGCCGAGATAATCGCCACGGCGTTCTTTGGCGATGGTTTCAGCATAGACCTGCCCGGTCGTGAAATTACTGACCCTGCTCAGGCGGATGTCAATGAAACGTTCGTAGTGACCAAGATCAAGGTCCGTTTCTGCGCCGTCATCGAGCACATACACCTCGCCATGCTGATACGGCGACATTGTGCCCGGATCCACATTAATGTAAGGGTCAAGTTTTTGAACCGCCACTTTGAAGCCGCGTTCCTTGAGCAGCAAACCTGTTGCAGCCGCTGTTACGCCCTTGCCCACCGACGAAACCACACCGCCGGTAAAAAATAAATACTTTGTTGCCATTCGTATTTCTCCTTCATTTTCCATTTCTTCCCCCTTTTGGGGAAAGGTAGAGATGGGGGTAAATATACAAAGAGAATGGGGAGGGCGTTATGCCCTCCCCATTCGGGGTTGCTTTATTTTGAGAGAAAGAAATTTTTCCGTTTCATCCGACTAATTTCACCAGGTCTTCAGCAGCGCGTCTCATTTCGAGAAAGACCATTCCCAACTTCGCGTCCTGACGAGCCATCGCAGTGAGCACAGCTTCATCTCCAATAGCGGTCAACACAATGGAACCTTTATCTCCTTTGATGTAAACCTGCTCCAAACCACCACGACCCAACTCACCGGAGATGCGTTCGCCAAGGCTCAGCATCGCCGCAGACATCGCGGACACACGATCTTCTTCCACGCCCTGTTGCAGGGCAGATGCCATGATCAAACCGTCTACCGACACAATGGCAGAAGCTTCGATGTCAGGGGCGGCGGCTTGCATGTTTCGAAGCCGTTCCACGAGTTGTTCAGCGCGCGATGGTGCCATAGCTAAATCTCCTAATAAACATTTACTTACATGAACGGGTAGAGTTTACCAGAAAAAGCTTTATTCGAGAATTGCCCCCACATTTCAATCCGTTTTCAACTCATATGTTGCAGAAAAATGGGCAAAATTTGACCTCGCTCCTCCTTCATGTTAAACTTACCGATTGCCATGCTCAAGTTATTTTTGATTCTTACCCTGCTCTTTCAAGACGCTACGGCTTCGATCACATCCCCGCTAGCTGGAGAAACCCTGCGTGGACAAGTCCAGATCCAGGGTCAGATGGACATTCCGAATTTCGCTTCGGCTGAGCTGTCTTTTACCTTTGATTCTTCCGCTTCAGACACCGCCGCAAGCTGGTTTCCGATCCAAACATTTCCCCAGCCGATCCAGAACCCCGAAATCGCTGTCTGGGA